>JAPKCN010000088.1 GCA_028822945.1 Porticoccaceae bacterium
GTAACCTGTAACCTGTAACCAGACCGCCGGCATCGAGAGTAAGCAAACATTATGATCCTCAATACAGTGGAAGAGTTAATCGAAGACATTCGCCAGGGTAAAATGGTCATCCTCATGGATGATGAAGATCGTGAAAACGAGGGTGATCTAGTCATGGCCGCACCCATGGTCAGGGCGCAGGATATCAATTTTATGGCCACCTATGCGCGTGGCTTAATTTGCCTAACTCTCAGTGAACAACGCTGCACACAGCTAGCACTGGGGATGATGGTGGATAATAACGGGTCAAGCCACAGTACTCCGTTTACATTGTCTATCGAGGCAGCTACTGGCGTTACTACGGGTATTTCTGCAGCAGATAGGGCACGGACAGTGCAGGCAGCAGTCAGCAGCACTGCACGTCCTGACAATATTGTCCAGCCAGGGCATATATTTCCCCTCAAGGCGCAACCTGGAGGCGTTTTAAGCCGGGCGGGACATACTGAAGCGGGTTGTGACCTGGCGCGTCTGGCGGGCTTTGAACCGGCGGCAGTGATCGTCGAGATTATGAACGATGACGGCACTATGGGGCGCCGCGATGACCTCGAAAAGTTTGCTGCGAAACACGCATTAAAAATTGGCACCATTGCCGATCTGATCCACTATCGTCTGGTGACCGAGAAAACTACGCGCTGCATCAACCAGCGCAAGGTCAATACCCAGTACGGCGAATTTATGCTGAAAACCTACCTTGATAATGCGCGCAACGAAAAGCATTTTGCGCTAGTTATGGGCGATATTCAGAGCGTCGACTCACCTTTAGTGCGAGTTCACGTGAATCGCTCAGCGCGTGATATCCTCGCGATTGAGGCCTCTGCTGACTACAAGGCGTGGTCGTTTCAGCGTGCAATGGAACGCATTGCCGAGGAGGGCAAGGGTGCACTGGTGCTGCTCTACTACCCAGAGACTGCTGAGGACATAGATGCGAATATCGATCACTTACTAATGCCTAGCGAGCGTCGCAATCAATCTGCTGGGGAAGTGGTTTATCTGCAGATTGGTACTGGGTCACAAATTCTCATGGATTTAGGCATTCGTAAAATGCGTCTAATGAGTGCTCCATTTAAATTTACAGGAATTTCGGGTTTCGACCTCGAGGTTACTGAATACGTCGACTATCACGATAAAGGGCTCTAATTATGAGTGAGTTCCGACCTCAAGAGAGGAATTTTTCAGTCGCGGGTGTGCGCTTTGCTGTAGTTGCAGCGCGCTGGAATGGGCAAATTACAGATGGTTTATTGGCCGGTGTTGAGCGGGTCGCAAAACGGCAGGCTATGGACGCCGGTGCTCTGCATATATTCCGTGTGCCAGGTGCGTTTGAGTTACCACTGGCGGCTCAGCAGGCCGCACGTAGTGGCCGCTTTGATGCGGTGATCGCGCTCGGCTGCGTTGTTCGCGGAGATACTCCGCATTTTGACTATATCTGTGCAGAGACCACTCGTGGACTCGGTCAGGTAGGCCTCCAAGAGGCTTTGCCCGTCACTTTTGGCTTGTTAACCACGGATAACCTGGAGCAGGCTCTGCAACGCTCGGGCACGACGGCCGAAAACAAAGGCGAAGAGGCAACTCTGACCGCGCTAGAGATGTTACTAACCTTAAAAAATATTGCGGATAATACCTAGATGGCTAATTTACGAGCGCGACAAAAAGCCCGACGAATGTTGGTACAGGCGCTCTATTCGTGGGATCTGGGGGGTGCTGATATTGGCACAGTCGATGCTCAGTATCGCGCCGATAACGACATGACTAAAGTGGACGGCGATCTGTTTCGCACTGTACTGTTCGGCGTTGCCAAAAATTTAAACGAAATTGAAAATGCTTTTCGACCGCATTTAGATCGTGACCAACGACAACTCGATCCAATTTCACGCGCCGTGCTGCGGCTGTCGACCTATGAGCTATTGCATAGTATTGAGGTGCCTTACAAAGTGGTTATCAACGAAGGCGTTAATTTAGCAAAAACCTTTGGTCCGGTGGATGCATTCAAGTTTATCAATGGTGTTCTCGATGGTATTGCCGCACGTAGTCGCGCCGCTGAGGTTGCCGACCGACAGCGCGGTGGATAGTGCAGAGCATGGCCAGTCTGCCCGCCGCGGTGAGTTTGCGCTGATCGAGCAGTACTTTAAAAACCTGACTGATCAGGATGGGGTATTACTGGGCATTGGGGATGATGCGGCACTGGTTAATGCAACTGGTGGGCCGCACAGTGATTTAGTAGTGGCGACCGACAGTTTGTTGCAGTCGGTGCATTTCCCGGCAATTGCGAGTGCTTATGATATCGGCCGTCGGACACTGTCTGTCAATCTCAGTGATTTTGCCGCTATGGGAGCAACTCCCCGCTGGTTCACTTTGGCGCTGAGTTTGCCAGTGGAAACCGCGAATTCTGTGTGGTTGGAGCAGCTGAGTGCGGGTCTAGCCGAGGTCGCTAATCGCGCGGGATGTGCATTAATTGGTGGAGATACCACATGTGGCGCACTGGCGTTGACGGTGACTTTGATCGGCGAGGTGCCAACGGGGCAAGCGCTGCGTCGAGATGGAGCTCGGGAGGGCGACAGGTTATATGTAACTGGCACTCTGGGCGACGGTGCTGGGGCCTTGCAGATGCTTTTAAAAGACGATGTGGCAACACAAGATCCACGCCTTTTTGAGCACTTTTATGCGCCTATACTGCGGCTTGACGAGGGTATCCGGTTGCGCAACCTCGCGAGTGCTTGTATCGACATCTCCGATGGTCTAATCGCCGATCTCTCGCACGTCTGCACCGCGAGTGGGGTTGGGGCTGAGTTACAGCTTTCTGCGCTGCCGATCGAGCAACGTTTGCGGCGAGACTTTCCCGATCTCTGCACTGATTGGGCGCTGTCTGGTGGCGATGACTACGAGCTGTGTTTTAGTGTGCCTGAGACGCGCACTGGCGATCTATGTAAGCTTATCGAAACTGGCTATTTAGACGCCACTGAAATCGGCATAATTACTGCGTCTCGGGGTATAAGTTTACTTGGCGACGATGGTTGTAGAGTGCTCGTCGATAGTCAGTATTCGGGGTATGATCACTTTGCAGGCTAATCCGACCTTCATCCAGTTACTGCGCTCGCCGACGCTATTGTTAGCCTTCGGCTTCGGTAGTGGTTTATCGCCGCGTGCGCCGGGTACTGCGGGTACCCTCGCCGCAATCCCAATCTGGTATGCGCTCAGTGGATTATCGCTCGGCCACTATGTTATCGCAGTTTATTTGGCGGCGGTGTTCGGTACGTTGATCTGCGGACGCGCAGCCGAGCAAGTTGGCGTTCACGATCATGGAGGCATCGTCTGGGACGAGTTTGTTGGATTTTGGATTGCGATGGTAGCAGTTCCGCCCAGTTGGCTGGCATTAGTTCTGGGCTTCACACTGTTCAGATTGTTGGATATCGTCAAGCCCTGGCCGATTAGTTGGCTGGACAAGAATATTGACGGTGGACTAGGTATTATGCTCGACGACATTGCCGCGGGACTGATTACTGCTCTTTTGCTGGCACTGCTTCGGGTAATAGGCATGTTGTGATTGTTGTAGATACATATATAGAGACAATTTTGCGCCGTCGATAGCCACTGCACTAAAACTACCAGTTTACTCAATGGACTGGATAAACGATACAACTGCACTAGGAGTAATTGAGTGGTTCTGCGTTATATACAATCGTCACGGCTGCCCACGCGCTGGGGCACTTTTGCCATTCACGGGTTTGAAGACCCGTTTAAAGGTAAAGAGCATATTGCCATCAGTATGGGTTGCTGTGACGGCAGTCAAGCGCTATTGGTGCGTATTCACTCCGAGTGTTTGACCGGCGACGCCCTTGGTAGTCTGCGCTGTGACTGTGGTGAGCAACTGCAAAAGGCGATGCAACATATTTCTGAGGTTGGACGTGGGGCAATATTGTATTTGCGGCAGGAGGGCCGCGGAATTGGTTTGGTGAATAAGATCAAAGCTTATCATTTACAGGATCAAGGTGCTGACACCGTTGAGGCTAATGAGAGGCTTGGGTTTGGAGCGGATATGCGCGACTACTCTATTTGTGCGCCGATGTTGCAGCATCTCGGTGCAACCCAGGTCGAGTTGATGACGAATAACCCGCGCAAGGTAAAGGCTTTGCGCGATCTCGGTATTGACGTTGTCAAACGAGTGCCCCTGACCGCCGAAAGTAACCCTCACAATGCCGCTTATTTGCGGACTAAGGCGGGCAAGTTAGGGCATCTATTTGGAGATCAATAGCCATGTTTGAAATAAAAACTTACACCAATAGTGGTCTGGCAAAGCGCATTATTCCCTGCCTAGATGTCGATAAAGGACGCGTCGTCAAAGGTATTCAGTTTGTCGATATTCGCGATGCCGGCGATCCTGTAGAAATCGCAAGGCGCTACAACGAGCAGGGCGCTGACGAGATTACATTTCTCGATATTACCGCCAGCCATGAGGCACGTGATACCACATTGCACACGGTCGAGCGCATGGCCGGCGAGGTATTTATTCCACTGACTGTGGGCGGCGGTGTGCGCGAACTTGCAGATATTAGAAATCTGCTAAATGCTGGGGCCGATAAAGTGGCGATTAATTCGGCTGCGGTGAGCAACTCTGAATTTGTTCGCGTCGCGGCACAGAGGTTTGGTTCGCAGTGTATTGTTGTGGCGATCGACGCCAAGCAGGTAAAGCGCGGTGCAGCGATTGGCTGGGAAATCTTCACCCATGGCGGTCGAAAGCCGACTGGCATAGACGCTATTGAATGGGCGACCCAGATGGCTAACTACGGCGCGGGTGAGTTATTGCTTACCAGTATGGATCGCGATGGCACAAAAAATGGCTTTGATCTGTCGCTAACGTCAGCAGTTAGCCACGCCGTACCTGTGCCAGTGATAGCATCGGGCGGAGTAGGCAACCTACAGCACCTGGTTGATGGGGTCACGCTCGGTGCCGCAGACGCCGTACTCGCTGCGAGTATTTTTCACTTTTCTGATTACACTATTCCCGAGGCCAAGCGCTTTATGCGCAGACACGGTGTAGTCGTTCGCGACTAGCGGCTGCACCTCTACTTAGCGTGGGTTGATACGCAACAAGTTATTCATAATAAATCCAAGCGGGCTAGATAACTTGATGGGCGCCGATTGCGCCGATAAACAAATACACTCGCCATTCTGTGCGCCCATTGGTTGATGGGTATCTCCTGGTTTACGCAAAATAAAGTCACCCTCGCTGTAAACCGACCGCTCATCCGAAAAACTACCCTTCAAGACCACCGTATACTCTAATCCTCCATGATCATGCTTGGGTGTTTTGCCTCCAGCGCAGATGCGATGCAACGCGACTTCGAATTTCTTTTGCCCAGTTTTCAAACTCGCCACATCCACTGACCCAGACAGCCGTCTCCAAAGCGGTGGATTGTCATCTGCTTCAATGAGTTTATTCACCGATGGGGGGTAGTCTCCTACTTGGGAGTATTTGTCGGGTTCACTCGCGCCATCTTCTAGCCGGTCGATGCGCTCCATGACACTTGCGAAAAGTGCCTCGTCTACTGGCTCTGCTTGACTGTCTTCCATGAGTTTTGATCCTACCTGATCGAGTCTTAGCAAAGAATCGCGGCAGTGTGCACAAAAGTGTAGGTGTGCGGATACACAAATCGAAGCGGCTGTCTCTAAAGTTCCCGCAGAGAACTCTAATAGCATACTGGTCTCTGGGTGATGTACGGTTTTACTGTTCATGGGTTAATTCATCCTGAAATTCGGCGGGGACCAAGATCTGCATCTTTTGCAGCGCAAGGCGAACTCGTGATTTTACCGTACCTAAAGGGAGACCGAGTTCTTCCGATGTCTCGGCGTGCGATTTTCCCTCAAGGTAGACCTTTCTGAGAATCTCGTCCTGCTCTTTAGGCAATTGCGCCAATGACTCTCTGAGCTTTTCTTCACTGCGCTTTTGCTGTAGCAAAAGTGTAGGCGTCTCTTCATCTGGCTCGTGCCAATAGTCTTCGTTTTCCAGTGGCAGGTGTTGGGTGTTGCTTTTACGACGCAACATGTCAATTCTGCAGTTCCGAGCGACGGTGTAAATCCAAGTAGTCGCGGAAGCTTTTTCGGGATTATACCCGGCCGCTTTTTGCCATACCTTGATCATCACTTCCTGCACTAAGTCTTCATTCAGGCCAGGAAACCAGCCCTCGTGCCGGCTGGCTTGGGCAAAGCTCTTAATCAGCGGCGCATAGTGCTTAAAGAGATCAGCAAACGCAGCGCGATCGCGCGTTTCACCCACTGCTACAAGTAGGTTGCTCCATTGATCCGAGCGTTTAACTGATGATTGCAAGGGATTACTTTGTGCGGCCATATTAGGCTGCTCGCTTCTAGCTGTGATTTTATTGTACTTCATAACAAGACAGACACTTTTTTATTGTAGTGCAATTACGCCGCCTGTTGTGGCTTGGATCACCCATGCTATTGATTGGTCAGTGTTTAGATCTCGTTGCCGTCAGGGTAGCGTTGCCTTCAACATAGCCAGCGTTGGATATAGGTTTTCATAGAACAACTTGAGTCCGACAACGCCAAGAATCGCATACGATAAACCATAAAAAAAGTCGCTTGAAACGCGATGGTGTAAATATACCCCCAGTCGCACTCCGAGCGGCGCAAATGGCATCAGCAATATGGATGCCAAAAGATGCTGGCTATGCAGTTGTCCGAGCCACGCGTAGGGGATTAACTTGGTAGCGTTGACGATGGTAAAAAATACTACCGATGTTCCAACCATCACTGTTTTATTCAGGCGTAGTGGCAGCAGATAGATCGATAGTGGCGGCCCACCGGCATGTGCAATAGTGCTGGCAAAACCACTGGCGAAGCCCCATATAGTCCCCTTTGTGGTCGACACTTTCGGTGCGGCCGCGGACTTTTTAAACACCGCTCGGTAGTATTCTTGGCCAACCACATAGAGCGCAAAACAGCCGATCATCAAGCGAATGTACTCGGCACTCATCATGGCGAATGTTAGCGTTCCCATCCCTATACCAAAAATCGCTGCGGGCAAGATAACCCGCAAAATAGCGCCATCGCAGTGCCGACGAAATGCTGCGAGGCTAACTAGATCCATGCAACACAGAATCGGTAGCATTATCGCCGCAGCTACTCGAGGGTCGATCATCAGAGCGAGTAGCGGTACGGATAGGGTGCCGAGTCCTCCGGCAAAGCCGCCTTTGGACATGCCGGTGAGGACCACAACGACTGCGCCAAGGATATAAAATGATATTGAAAAATCCATCGGGGTGTGCCCATTAATAACAATTCATACGTGTCGGGGCTTGCTATAAAAGCCCAACCCACTGCGCCAACTTAATTTTTTTTGGTTCCGTTTACAAGCTCTACAGCGTCGAGTACCAGTTGTCGGATGTGCCGTCAAAACATTTTGCTCAAAGCGATTCGAGGCAGCCGCCGCTCGCGCAACGTAAAATAGTTCGGTATCGTAAAGACGGCGATCTATTGGCTTAAACAAGCTCGTAGCTGATACTCTTTATTAAGTTTTGAGTGGTTCTGGGGGTAGACAGTTGGGCCAACGTCATCGCCGAGTCGCCGA
>JAPKCN010000279.1 GCA_028822945.1 Porticoccaceae bacterium
GCCTGGGTCTGGCGATGGCTGAGCATCAGACCGCGCGCCTTGCGATTGGTGACAATTTGTTGAGTAAACCTTTTGCCTCTGACCTTATGCGTGTTAATCGCAGTTTTATTGTTAAGCGATCTGCCTCTTCCCGGCGTGAAAAATTGGAGGCATTAAAGGTGTTATCTCGTTATATTCGATATAGCATCAATGCCGAGCGAGTTTCTATATGGATTGCTCAAGCGGAAGGTCGGGCTAAAGATGGCTGCGATCGCACCGAGACTGCATTGTTGAAAATGCTTTCGTTGTCAAAAAACGAGGGGCAGAATTTTGCTGCCGCTACTGGCGAGTTAAATCTGGTACCCGTATCTATCGCCTATGAATATGACCCCTGTGATGCAGATAAGGCGATGCAACTGTATGCCGCGCAACAGGGTATTGAGTATATTAAGACGCAGTTCGAGGATCTAGATACAATTCAGAAAGGCTTGCTGGGCTACAAGGGACGCGTGCATGTTAGCTTTGGCGATCCGGTTGGCGATAAATTTGACTGCGCCACTACCTTGGCGAATGAAGTTGATCGCCAGATACTCAGTAAATATAGAGTTTTCCCGACAAATATTTTGGCCTGGCAGATGCTGGGTAACAGTCAGGGCTTGGATGCGCTAAAAGCGCAGTGGCCAAAAGAAGACTGGTCGCAGGCAACAATGGCTTTCCAAGCCCGTCTTGACCTTATCCCCGCCGCTCACCGACCGATAGTGCTGGCGACCTATGCCGCCCCTGTTGGTAGTCAGCTTGCTCATTAATTTAACTACGGAAGACTATTTTTGTTAGACGCAGACGTCAGGGAAACGATCCAGCAGGGCTACCGCCAATTTCTAAAATCCCGTGAGTTGAGTCCTCGAATGGGACAAAAACAAATGGTTGCGGCAATTGCCAACAGTCTGACTCATGACGATCCAGACAAACGGTTGTCGGTCATTGAAGCCGGTACTGGCACCGGTAAGACAGTCGGTTACCTGATTGCGGCGCTGCCCATTGCGCGAGCGCTGAAGAAGACTGTCGTTGTGGCGACTGGGACCATTGCGTTGCAAGAACAGCTAATCCATAAAGACCTGCCGGAACTACTTGAGTCCTGTGACTGGGATTATAGCTGCGCATTGGTCAAAGGCCGTGGACGCTATGCCTGTAATCTGCGGCTAGAACAGTGCCTTGATTCCGTAAAATCTAAAGAAGCTGGGCTATTTTTGTTTGAAGACGAGCAGCAATTTAATCCCAATGCTGCTACTGAAAGCCTTTTCAAGGAGATGTCGACAGCCCTAGATGAGGGTATCTGGGACGGCGATAGAGATTCTTGGGAAACGCGGATTCAAGATATTGAGTGGCGGGCGCTCACCGTTGATCGTCGACAATGTACTGGGAGGCGTTGTCGTTTTGTTAATCAATGTCCGTTCTTTAAAGCGCGTGGAGACCTTGAAGAAAGTGAGTGTATTGTCGCTAATCATGATTTGGTGATGGCAGATTTAGCATTGGGAGGCGGTGTTATTTTGCCACCGCCGGAAGACTGTATCTATATTTTCGACGAGGGACATCGGCTGGGTGATACGGCCATCCGCCACTTTGGTGCAGAGTGTAAGATCAATAGTACCCTGAGTTGGCTAGAGCGGTTACCTAAGCAGATCAAAGGCCAGGCGCCTCTATTTAGCAAAGATACGATACTGACCGAACAGCTACCCCGCATTGAGCGAGAAGCTGGGAAGATTACCGAATTGCTATCAAGCGCTTATCCCTTGTTGCAGGAATATCTTGATCAGTCTGACCATTCAGATGGACGCTACCGTTTCTCCCATGGCGATGTCGGCGTAACCATTCGAGACTTAGCCAAGCAAATCACTCAGCATGCCAGCGGTTGGCTTGGGCGTCTCGAGGTACTTGAGGAGACGCTTAGCGAAGCCCTAAGCGACAAACAATACTCAGTCCCCATTCCTGATATCGAACT
>JAPKCN010000280.1 GCA_028822945.1 Porticoccaceae bacterium
GCGATGTCGATGGTGACACCAGAGATGCGTTGCGATCATAGCTCGCTGCAATGGTTGTCGGTGGGGGCTGCACCGGTGGCGCCGTCGCTGATTATTCAATACAGCGAGATAGGTATTCAATTGCGCCAGGTCTACGGTCTTACCGAAACCGGCGGTCCCGCCTGTTTAATGGACGATATGAACGGATTAATGCGACCGAACTCGACCGGTCGTAGTTTTTTTCTCACCGACGTACGCATCGCCGATGCCGAGGGTCGCGACTGCGAGTGTGGCGAACCGGGTGAGGTATTGATTCGCGGCGCGCATGTTATGGTCGGTTATTGGCGACGTCCCGAGGCCACGGCAGACGCATTGCGCGGTGGCTGGTTTTACAGTGGCGATATCGGCAGCATAGATGACGATGGTTTTGTGACTATTCTCGATCGCAAAAAGGACATGATTGTTTCTGGTGGCGAGAATATCTACCCGGCTGAAATAGAGGGAGTTTTGTTGACTCAGGACGGCATCGCCGATGCGGCAGTCATTGGTCAACCTAGCGCTAAGTGGGGCGAAAGTCCTGTCGCGGTAGTAGTTACGTCGACTGCTGCTGTGTCCCAACAACAAGTGATTGATGACTGCCGCCAGCATCTTGCCAGTTGTAAAGTGCCCAAGGCTGTAATTTTTGTCGACCTTATACCGCGTAATGCGAGTGGTAAAATTCTTAAACGGGTTCTGCGTGAGCAGTACCCCGGGCCGCTCGTTGAATGATGTTTTTTGACAGATGCGCTGGTTATGACGGCTACCTAGACGCCCGATAGTGGTCTACAATCTGCTTGATCAATGCCGGACCGCGATAGATGAAACCGCTATAGACCTGCACCAAAGAGGCACCGGCAGTAAACTTTTGTAGCGCATCCTCGCCGTTGATAATGCCACCAACGCCAATAATAGGCACTTTGGCACCGAGTTGGCGGTGCAGCAATGCCACCACTGCAGTGGCGCTTTCGAGTAGCGGCGCGCCGCTCAGACCTCCAGCTTCATCGGCATGCCGCATGCCTTTCACGTGTTTTCGATCGAGTGTCGTGTTGGTTGCGATTACACCATCAAACTTATGTCGCAGCAGCGACTCGGCGATCGATGCGATCTCATCGACATCAAGATCGGGGGCGATTTTTAGTGCCAGCGGAACATAGCGCCCATGTTGTGCGGCCAGTTCAGTTTGCTGCTGCTTGAGCACTGCGAGTAATTCGTCGAGTAACTCGCCGTACTGCAGAGCGCGCAACCCCGGCGTATTCGGCGATGAAATATTAACGGTGATATAGGCTGCGTGGGCGTAGACTTTTTGCATACAGTGCAGATAGTCCAGTTTGCCATCCTCGACCGGTGTATCGAGGTTCTTACCAATATTGACGCCGACTACTGCAGGCGATTTTTTTGCTAATAGATTAGCGACCAGATAATCGACACCGCGGTTGTTGAAGCCCATACGATTGATGATCGCCTGCTTCTCCACAATTCGAAAAAGCCTGGGTAATGGATTTCCCGGTTGCGCTCGCGGCGTCACTGTGCCGACTTCGACGTGGCCAAACCCCATCGCATAAAAGGCGTCTATAGCGTCAGCATTTTTGTCTAAACCGGCTGCCAGGCCGACTGGGTTATCAAATTTTAGGCCCATAACGGACACTGGCGCGGGCGGAAGTGCTTGTCGATAAAACCGCTCAAATGGAGTGTTGGCGCTGTGGCTAAGTCCTGCGAGGGTCAAATCATGAACTCTCTCGGGGTCTATCTGGAACATCAATTTTTGTGCAACTTCGAACAACATAGGTAAACGTCTCTGGCCTTGGAGTGCGCCGGTCATTAATCGAGTCATAGTGACTGGCGAACCGACGATTGGCGACTCATGTCGGCGGCAAATCAATTCGCACGTGATCGTTACATGCGCTCGAATAATAACACTTCATGCCACCGAGGTATCTAGCCAATGGATTATGCTTTTA
>JAPKCN010000281.1 GCA_028822945.1 Porticoccaceae bacterium
CAGCAAAGAATTCTAGTAGGAACAGCTGAGTAGAAAGGCGACTTATGTCGCCTTTCTACGTTTTGGTTAGAGTCATTTGCTGAACATTTCAAAATAACCGATGCGATCGGCATGCCCCGAGCCAACCCAGACTCGGTCACCCAAGGGAAAAGCCACCGTCGCCATACCAAGAGGTGCGTGATTAAATCGCCAACGGCGCTCTAACTGAAGGGTCGCAGGGTTCAACTTATGCACTGAAAACGGCAGTGCGCAGGGTCTCTTACCCTCACACATTGTCATTTCGGCAATCTCGTGATCCCAACTCGTCACCCACAGTGAGTCGTCTCGAAGGACCAAATTATCTGGACTATTCAGTGAATAGCTCGAAACTACAGCAGCTTTAAGCATATCCACAACGTCGACCCTATCCGCATAACTGTGTGCCACGTAAAGCAGATCCTTTGACTCCTCATACACAACCCCGTTCGGATGTGCGCCAGCAGTTGCAGGCACCTGACCGAAGCCATTTAGGGTATCCCAGCGCATGACGTAGCCGGTCGCGTACTTGAAAAGCACCGCTTTTAAAGCGTCGGTAATAGCAAATTTTGGCGAGTACATATGCGACACATAAAAACTACCATCGCTCGCCAAACTGATGTCGTTGAGGTAATTTACCCGCGGTACATCTACGCAGCCGCGCCAAACCAGACTCCAGCCGGCATCCTCTGAAACCAACTCAAAGGTCTCCACGGTTTCGTCGGGATAGTGGTTGATGATCGCTAGTTGATAAGCGCCATCTCGGCGTTCGATCAGATCGACGCCGTGGGGCGATAACGGCATCTGGGCAGTGCGCTGACACCGACCATCGCCCCAAGTATTTTCGGCGTAGCGAATCGACAGGGGCAGAGCGATCTGCGATCGCGTGTCAATCAACATAAGTCGGCCTATATCACGCTCCTCAGGCGCATAGTAAGGCCCAATACCGCCGAATTCAGGTGCAATAAAAAACTGCTCGTCTGGCGTAACGACAAGATCTTCGACATTGCGAACACCGCATAGCACTTTGAGTTGCCGGTCAGCTATGCAGCGATCGACAACCGCAACCTCACCGATATAAGACCACGCCAATAACCACAGGCCTAGGCTCCAGCTAGACACTGCCAGAGGAATACTAAACCAGCGATAGTGAGCAACTAAAAATATCAGCCCACGGCGAGCGGTGATCTCAGCCACAAACATCGACAGACCGATACCCACTAATACAATCGCCAACCCCAAGACGACCCAGCCGGCAGTGTACTCAGACCAGTATGGGCGAGTTATGGCATACACGAATACCACAGCGGCAGTCGCCAATACTGCCGCTGACGGGCGGCGCCAGGAATCCAGTTGTAACAGTTGTCGACTGGCGGCGGCAAACCAAAACGGAAAAAGCAGCAGCGTCCCAAAAATAAAAAATCCGCAGCTAAGATATAGATTCATGCCCCCCCCCAGATAGCAAAATCGTCTGCTAGATTAACAGAAATATGACGAATCGCGTAACTCGCAAACACTCTTGGTAGCGTTGTCAGCTAGCGCTTAGTCAGACGTTGCGTAATCATCGACACTGGGGCAGGAACACATCAGATTGCGGTCGCCATAAACGCTGTCTAAACGCCCTACCGAGGGCCAATATTTATTTTTACGCAAAGCCTCAATAGGATAGGCAGCATCCCAACGACTATAACTACGCGCCCAACCCGAGTCAGTCACCTGCTCAGCGGTATGCGGCGCATTAACTAGCGGGTTGTCATCGATAGGCCATTCACCTCGAGCGACCCGGTCGACCTCTTGGCGAATCGCGATCATACTGTCACAGAAACGATCCAATTCAGCTCTCGATTCGCTTTCTGTAGGCTCGATCATAAGAGTTCCAGCCACCGGGAACGACATCGTCGGCGCATGAAATCCATAGTCAATAAGACGTTTTGCAATGTCTTCAACAGCTATACCGGTGC
>JAPKCN010000282.1 GCA_028822945.1 Porticoccaceae bacterium
AATAAGAGAGTCGACTTATACTAGATCATAGCTAAAATTTTGTGGAGCCATTAAAAGGCTTGAACTCGGCTCAGCGAAAAATTAGCGAAATGATAATCGCATTGGCTCGCTATACCAGTCATTTAATTGCCGCTCTAGCTCTCTCGGTGAGGTCAGCCGCGTAATTCATAATATGGAAAATGACACTTTGCTCGAGAGTGCCAGTGGCTAAATGTGCTCCGGGGCCCGTCGCATAAACCGCCACATCCTCACCAGAATGAGTTTCCATCGACAATGGCACATGGACTTCCTGATGAAAACCACTATTTGCAGTATCGATCTCAGTTAAGTCGTGACGGCCGGAGTTGATTGGCGCATCGTAAGCCAAATCGGCATTCGTAGCGTCCTGTATATTCAAAAAACCGCGACCATTTTGATAGCCTAACGTTGTGTAAGATCGACCCTCGTCGTCGACAGCCGGTAGATCGCCACCAACAGATACAACCTTACCCAAAATCGGATTACCTCGCCGAGGATAACCAGCGATGCTCATAACATGACCGTGATCAGCAGTGACTAAAATTAGGGTTTCAGTAGGATTAGTAAGTGCCACTGCGCGGCGCACAGCGCTCGATAGTTCAATCGTGTCGGTCAGCGCGTTAAAGGCACTGCCGGCGTGGTGACCATGATCGATTCGGCCCGCCTCAACTACTAAAAAGAAACCTTTGGGATTATTCTTGAGAAGTTTAATACCTCCAACTGTCATCTGAGTGAGTGAAGGTTCTGAATTTAACGAGGACAAACGGTCTGCTTCGTAGCGCATGTGTGAGTTATTAAATAGCCCCAATACCGGCGCTGTATCGTTTAAGTCTAGTGCAGAAAAACCGGCTAAATCGTTCACGTATCGGCCATCTTTATAAATTTTTTGCCATTCTTCGATCAGGTTACGTCCGTCGCTTCGCGACCCCAGAGGAATTCTGCTAGCACTCACCTCGTGCTCTATAGGCACAAAAGTAGAGTCACTATCCGCAGCATTTTGCGGTAAAAAATGTCTTCGGCCTCCGCCTAGAATAACATCCAAACCATCTACAGCGGAACCCAGATACTGACTCTCCAAACGATCCTCAAAATTCACCAGTTGCAGTGCAATATCCTCGCAACCCGAACTCACCGCGGTTACTGGCATAGTTGAAATGTCCTCCCAATTGCGGTCAACCGACACCGCATAAGTGGCAGCTGGCGTGGCGTGAGTTATCCTCGAGGTAGAGATCACCCCAGTCGACATCCCTGCGATCTCTGCCAGCATCAAGGCGCTTACAAGTTGATTGCCGCGCTGACTCTCGCAATTACCTCGCTGAGCCTTTTGATCGACACCCAGAACGCCGAAGTCAGTCTTAACCCCGCTCATAATCGCCGTCATAGTCCCCGCTGAATCAGGTGTCTGTGCATCGACGTTGTAGGTTTTGACCAAACCAGAAAATGGAAACTGACCAAAACTGAGAAAATTTTCCTCGCCTGCCAGCCCACGATTTTGACCCTCCAATATGCGCGCAGCAGTGACCGTTGATATACTCATGCCATCGCCAACAAACAGAATGATATTTTTAGCAGCCCCCGGCGACAGATCGATTTTGCGCAGTGCCTCTGTCGAGAAATCGATGACATCTTCCGCTTGACGATACCAGATATTGCTATGTATCAACTGCAACCGCGCATCGAGAGTATTATCGATATCGCTAAGGGCCGACAATCCGCTATCAGATAACGTACATCCGGTACTTAAAGTCACCGCCAATAATCCACATAAGACCCTTTTGATAGGCTACTCCCTAAAATAATTTGAGTGCCCGATGTCAACTGATGAGCAAAGTGATTTAGGCTATGAATTATACAGACTACGGCCCATTTTAATAACAATCAAGAGTAACAGCCTATCTAGTTCTTAGTAAATTAGTCATTAATGTTGGGGCATTTGGTCGATATGATAGCGGC
>JAPKCN010000283.1 GCA_028822945.1 Porticoccaceae bacterium
GTCGGGTTGTGGGCGCACATGACCGCCCTTAGCGATAAGCACATAAAATAACAAATCACGATTAAGAGAGACTGCCGCGCATGAAAATACCTGAATTTGTTGATATCCAGGTGGATGAAAAAAATTCCGTAGTTACCGCGATGTTTAATCGCGATGATATGCGTAATGCGTTGACCGGAACTGGCATCATAGACGACTTACTGCAACTTTGTGATTGGGTGAACTGCAACCATGATATCGGGGCAGTAGTTATAACTGGCGCAGGTAAAGCTTTTTCGGCAGGCGGTAATATTAAAGACATGCGAGATCGCAATGACCTGTTCGGAGAATCGCCAATAGCCCAACAAAATATCTATCGCCGGGGTATTCAGAGCATGAGTATGGCGCTCTATCGATTAGAAGTACCGTTGATCGCAGCGGTTAATGGTCCGGCTATTGGCGCCGGCCTCGATCTTGTCTGTATGGCAGATATCCGACTCGGCTGCAAATACGCAAAAGTTGGCGAAACATTTCTTAATTTAGGGTTGATTCCAGGCGATGGTGGCGCTTGGTTCTTGCCGCGCGTAGTGGGTCTACAACGGGCTGCAGAAATGACATTTTCGGGGCGCATTGTCGGTCCTGAAGAAGCTCAGCGCATCGGTCTATTTTTGGAGTTATGCGAGCCAGAAAATCTTGTTAATCGCGCGGTAGAGATGGCCGAGTCTTACGCTTGCCAGCCAAGAGAAGCCTTGAGAATGAGTAAGCGTTTACTTCAAGCGGGCCAGCGGATGCCACTAAACGACTTCCTAGATTTTTGTGCCAGTCAGCAGGCGCTCTGTCACACCAGTGATCAACATCACGCAGCTGTTGAGGCGTTCTTTTCGAAAACCTAGCAATAGGCTTCAATACGACTTTGCACAAAGCTACTTTAAATGCTCTAAAATACCGTCTAATTCATCCATACTGTTGTAGCTAAAGACCAGCTTACCGCGGCCGCTCGCTCTATGCTGAATGCTAACTGCTGTACCTAATCTATCGGATAGCTCGCGCTGGAGACTGACTATATCGGGTTGTTGTTCTTTTTTTAACGGGTTTGTCTGTGACGCACTCTGTAACCGTTTGACTAGTACTTCAGTCTGTCTCACTGATAATCTGCCATCAGAGACGATATACGCCGCCTCGACTTGCATTTCACCCTCGAGTGCTAGAAGACATTTCGCATGACCTAAGTCGAGGTCGCGGCGCTCCAAAAATTCCTGAACGCGAGGTTCTAAATTGGCCAGACGCATCAGGTTGGTAATGGAGGAGCGAGATTTCCCCACACTATCTGCCACTTGTTGCTGCGTTAAATAGAATTCCTGCTGTAATCGAATCAGCGCCGAACTCTCCTCCATTGGATTTAAATTTTCGCGCTGAATGTTTTCTATAAGCGCCATAGCAATTGCTGTTTGGTCATCGATATCTCGAATTATTGCCGGAATAGTTGCCAAACCAACCTGCTGTGAAGCTCGCCAACGGCGCTCACCGGCAATAATCTCATAACGATCGCTTGACAATTCTCGTACTACTATAGGCTGCATTACACCCTGTGCTTCGATGGAAGCTGCGAGCTCATCGAGTGTATCGCGGTCTAAATCGCGACGCGGTTGATATTTGCCCCGTTGTAGAAATTCTACTGGAAGATCCTTAATTTGCCGGTCGAGAGGCAATGTAGCAGGCGATACCTGCGCTAAATTACTGTCGTCAGCGCCGTAATCTCCCATCAAAGCATCTAGACCCTTACCTAAACTTTGCCTTTTATTACTCATTTATTTAAACCCCAGTTACCACATGGGCGCGCGTATCCTGTCTGGCTCGCTTTAATACTTCGGCGGCCAAGGCAAGGTAAGCAATTGCACCTTTTGAATTTCTATCATAAGCCAACGCAGGCATGCCGTGACTGG
>JAPKCN010000284.1 GCA_028822945.1 Porticoccaceae bacterium
TAAACCGCATGGCACAGTGAGCGCACTAATTAAAACCCGCGATTATACGAGAATTCAAAAAAACTGCCATGAATCTTTTCACGCGGGACTCTGTGCGGTGGTGCGCACGATCTGTTTGTGCACTCGCGGAGTGATCTGGGTTGGCTAGTACCTAAGTATTTGCCAACCGCTGAGAGCTTTTTGATTGGCACAGCGATGGAGATTAACTGCGGCGATTATTAAGAGTCCTCGGGCCAACATACTAGACGCTACTGCCCTGGAATGGTGCGAGCCGTGACTTTTGCGCACTAAATTGGTGCGACCCTTATAAAAAATTGTCATGCGTTACGTCCTTGTTGATTCATATGTGCCGCGATGGCTCTGACTACCACTAGTATCTTGGTTGAACTTAGCCTGCACAGTTTTTTGGCATGGCAATTGCTAGTCAGTTTTAGTTACAACACTTGGCTTACACGGTCTGGTTGTGCATTGCTCTCTACGAGAGTCTGTGCCCCATGCGTGGATGCAACCTGCGACGTCGGCTATCGTACTAACAACGACATACATTTCGGAGATTGATCAACAATGAAAGCTAAATTAGAATACATCTGGTTAGATGGCTACGCCCCCACACAGAGCCTGCGGAGTAAGACGCAGGTGAGAAGTAATTTCGGCGGAACACTTACAGAGTGCCCGATGTGGTCCTTTGACGGTAGTTCCACTGAGCAGGCAGAAGGCAACGCTTCAGATTGTCTGTTGCAGCCTGTGGCGATCTTTCCAGACCCGGATAGGGCAAATGCCTACCTTGTCATGAACGAAGTGATGAATGCCGATGGTACTCCCCATGAAAGTAACGGTAGAGCCACGATAGATGATGATGATGATGATTTTTGGTTTGGCTTTGAGCAAGAGTACTTTTTGTGGGATGTTGATACCAAGCTACCACCCGGTTTCCCTGTAGGGGGCTACCCAGCTCCGCAGGGGCAATATTACTGTTCGGTAGGAGCAGCAAACGCGTTTGGGCGCGATTGTGTAGAGGAACATTTTGACATATGTCTCGAAGCAGACGTCAATGTAGAGGGTATCAACGCGGAAGTGGCCGCTGGTCAGTGGGAATTTCAGGTGTTTGCCAAAGGTGCGAAACGTGCTGGCGACGAAACCTGGGTAGCGCGCTATTTGCTTGAGCGCACGGGTGAAAAGTATGGTTACTCGATTAATTACCATCCCAAGCCCTTTGGTGAGATGGATTGGAATGGGTCTGGAATGCATGCAAACTTCTCTAATGGACCGATGCGCGAGTCTGGTGACGAGGCAGTTTTTACCAAAATATGTGAAAATTTTGGTAAGCATATCGATCGACACATGAGCGTTTATGGAGCTGATAACGATCAGCGTTTGACCGGCAAACACGAGACTCAGTCGATCGACGAATACAGCTATGGTGTTTCCGATCGCGGCGCTTCAATTCGCGTACCAATTGGTACCGTTGAGGACGGTTGGAAAGGGCGTCTAGAAGACCGCCGCACTGCGTCAAATGCCGATCCATACAAAGTTGCTGCAGCGATTATCAAGACGACTAAAGAGGCATTAATATAGCCTTTAAAGTACTCTAAGCCAATGAAAGTGCCCGCAAGCTCAAATAGTGTGCGGGCTTTTTTATGTAGGTAGAACCTGAATCTTCCTAGCTTTCCGATTGGTCGATCAGTAACTCAGTCGTGTGCCGAACAATAGGCGTCGGGATATAACTTTTTCAGATTATTTGCGCACTGCACCAAGATGGTGCGGAAAGTGGGCTCGTCAGCTATACTTAGGATTAAAATGTACGCTATTTAGACGGCTTATAGCGTCGATCATTTTCTCGAAAGCAGTTGGCGCGGATCTTGCTTGACCTACAGTAGAACCGATCTTTTTAAGCCCATATCGCTTGATACTTAAACGCAGT
>JAPKCN010000089.1 GCA_028822945.1 Porticoccaceae bacterium
CCACATCGGCTCACAAGGTGTAGGGAGTGTTTTGTTAGTGAGTAACCTGTTGGCTCTAATGGCATGGGTGTGTCTGATGGTCACTCAGGTTTCACAATTATTGACACTGCTGGCCATCGCAGTGTTGATGTCTGGCTTTCTGACGTTATTGTGGGCGGAGCAAGCAACGATTGCCGCCGACCACAATTATACGATCATGCGGTTTAGACTTACTGCCCTCGTAGTGGCCATGCACATGATACTACTTGCTTGCTTGCTGGGAGATTTTTAACATGGCTGAATTAACGATTTTTTTCGACGGTAGCTGTCCATTGTGTGCTACCGAGATGACGCACCTGCGGCGGTGTGATCTCACCGGCGCGATTGCCTTCGAGGATATTTACGCGGATGATTTTAGCCACCGCTTCCCCGATATTGACCGCCAGAACGCAGATCGCATTCTGCATGGACAATTGGCTAGTGGCGAATTAGTTTTTGGGCTCGACGTTACGTACCGGGCTTGGTCACTAGTCGGCAAGCGACACTGGGTAGCGGTATTGCGCTGGCCATTGGTGCGTCCAGTCGCGGACGCGGTGTACCTCTTTTTTGCGCGTCACCGACAGCGCATATCGAGGCTTTTGATGGGCTCCAAGCGCTCCGCGAGTTGCGAGTGGCAATCTGGCCGATGAGCCCGCAAAGCGATGCTCTCGTAGCCGGCGCCAGTGGTGGTATTGGTCGCGCCTTAGTCATCGCGCTGTTGGCTGACCCATCGATCCATCGAGTATTTGCTGTCAGTCGCAGCAGTATTGCCCCCGACAGCCTACAACATCACCCCAAGCTTGTTTGGTTATGCTGTGATTACACCGAAGAGAGCATGCTGCAGGTAGTCGAGCAAGTGCAGTCGTACCGACCGACCATCCTCCGAGTGGCTATTTGTCACGGTATACTCCATGGCGACAAACTGGCACCAGAAAAGCGCCTTGAGGACATCAATGCAGATTCTCTGCAAGCTGTGTTTGCGGTAAATGCAATTATTCCAGTATTGTGGCTCAAGGTGCTCCGCAAGCTATTAAACGGCGCTGAGCATTGCAAGGTTGCAGTCCTGTCGGCAAGGGTTGGCAGCATTGGCGACAACCATCTGGGTGGCTGGTATGCCTATCGCGCGTCGAAAGCGGCGCTCAATATGTTTCTTAAGACGGCATCTATCGAATACTCGAGGCGCAGCGCAAACGTTAAGCTGATCTCCTTTCACCCCGGTACTACCGATACGCCATTATCTAAGCCGTTTCAATCATCGGTGGCGGCCCACAAACTTTTTACGGCCGAATTTGTGGCTACTAAATTGATCGAGCATATGACGGCTGCCGAAGTCGACGGGCAGTTGGCCTTTATAGACTGGGATGGTCAAACTATCGACTGGTAGATATCGCATGATGCAGCCTAGTTGCAATAATAATCTTTAGTAGATGATTTACATGACGCGTAGCACTTGATTATATTTGAGCAGGATTGACGAGCGCTCTGAGGTATGCGGTTCAAAAAGTAGCTTAAAACTTACATTCCCCCACCGACATTACGGCGCCTTAATATTTTTGTTGTTGTGTTGATCTTGGGAGTGACAGCGACAAGCGGTTACACTGTATGGATACAATCACTCTAGTCTCGAACGCCATGAGCCTAGCGATCTTTTTATAACCGATCAAGTAGCACGTTTGCGAATCGGTTTGGCGCGCCATAGGCGCCGTGACGATGCCACTTATGCAAAAAACTCGACGTTATCGCCGACCTGCAAAGCGTGCCAAAAGCTTTGCTGAGAGCTCACTCGTTGGCGAATTACAGGTCTGCCAAATAACTGATCTCAGTCATGACGGCCGCGGTGTGGGTCGACTTCAAGGTAAAACCTGCTTTGTCGACGGTGCCTTGCCTGGTGAGACCGTGGAGTTGAGACTGTGGCGTAGCCATCGCAACTACGACGAAGCGCGACTTTCGAAGGTTTTGCTCCCCACAAAAGATCGAGTTGAACCGCCTTGTCGACATTTTTTGCAGTGCGGTGGGTGTTCGCTACAACATCTTCACCCAGAGCGCCAAATCGAACATAAAGCGGATCAGTTGGCAGCTAATTTTCAGCGCCACGGTATACGCCCAAAGAAATTTTTACCGACGCTGACAGCAGAATCTCTGGGCTACCGCCGGCGTGTGCGCTTAGCCGTCCAGCGCAGTCGAGGCGGCACTTGGCAATTGGGGTTTCGCAATGTGGGTAGTCGTCGGCTCGAGCCGGTGAGTGAATGTCTGACTATGCTTCCGGCGTTGGCGATCTGGCTACCACTACTGCCGGATTGGTTGGCTGATTGTTGCGCGCAGTTCAAAATTGAGCAGATCGAGTTGGTCGCTGCCGACGATGGTATGGCGATTGCTATCGAGGGTAACCGTAAACCGACTGCGCGCGAAGTGACGCACATGCTCAGTGCGCTGACTGCTCTATCGAGTAGGTTGGCGGCTACTCTGGGGACGTTTCTGGCGCCACAACTTTGGTGGAAAAAACTACCTGATAGGGCCTTTACATGTCTCGATACCACCGCAGAACCGCTTTGGTCCAAGATTACGGCTGAGCTAGCGACTGCGGTGGAACCGGGGCAATTTATGCAGGTGAATAGCGATATTAATCGACAGATGATCGCTCAAGTGTTGTCGTTGATCAAGCCCTCACCCGGGGGAGTGGCTGTCGATCTGTATTGCGGTGCAGGCAATTTCTCTCTGCCGTTGGCCGAGCATTTCGAGCGCGTCATTGGCGTTGAGGGACTACCAAGTTTGGTTGAGCACGGGAGGCGCAACGCTCGACATAATGGTTTGACCAATATTGATTTTTTAGTCACCGATTTAGCGCGCTTGACAGGGCTATCTGGCTGCGCTGGAGGTATACAACTTGTGTTATTGGACCCGCCGCGTGCTGGGGCGGCCAACATTATGCCTTGGGTGGTCGATTGCGGAGCGCAACAGGTAATATATGTGTCTTGCCATCCATCTACCCTAGTGCGCGATGCTCAGATACTCAACGCAGCAGGTTTCAGTTTAGAAGCCCTCGGTGCTATGGATATGTTTCCCCAAACGGCACACGTCGAGGCACTGGCGCTATTTGAGCGGCCGGGTGATATCAACGCGGCTCGCTGATACTATCTTGTCTGCAAGATAGCGTTCCTCTACCAAGCTTTGTAGAGAGATGCTTTGAGTGCCTAAAAAGCGTTGTTGTGAGAATCCAGTATAGATTTACTATACTAACGTTTTGCCCTGTATACCTCAGTCTAGTTGGGTTAACATCTTGATTTGTTTTTAGCCCTTTCTTTTTCACTACTTTGGACACAAAAGCCACTATGTTTGATACCAATCAATCTCTTGCAGATTTCGATCCAGATTTGTTTGAAGCCATCTCTCATGAGAACCAGCGGCAGGAGCAACACATTGAATTAATCGCCTCTGAAAATTATGCCAGTCCTGCGGTTATGGCGATTCAAGGCGGTCAGTTGACCAATAAATATGCTGAGGGATATCCTCGAAAGCGCTATTACGGCGGCTGTGAATTTGTCGATCGAACAGAGGAGTTGGCCATAGAGCGAGCTAAGAGCTTGTTTGGTGCGGGCTTCGCAAATGTGCAGCCGCACTCAGGCTCACAGGCCAACAGCGCAGTATTTTTGGCCCTTCTTAGCGGTGGCGATACTATTCTCGGTATGAGTCTTGCCGATGGTGGTCATCTGACTCACGGTGCCAAACCGAATTTCTCGGGTAAGCTCTATACCCCGGTACAGTATGGCTTGGATGCAGATACTGGTTTGATTGACTATCAACAAGTCGAGGACTTGGCTGTCGAACATCAACCAAAGATGATCATCGCTGGATTTTCGGCCTATTCCGGCATTATGGATTGGGGCAGATTTCGTCAGATTGCCGACCGAGTGGGGGCCTACTTGCTCGTCGATATGGCCCACGTAGCCGGGCTGGTGGCTGCCGGTGTTTACCCGAGTCCTATTGCGCATGCCCATGTGGTGACCTCTACAACCCACAAGACACTGCGCGGCCCTCGCGGAGGGATTATCTTGACTAATCACGAAGATATCGCCAAGAAGTGTAATTCGGCAATTTTCCCGGGCATACAGGGTGGGCCACTGTGCCACGTGATCGCCGCCAAGGCTGTCGCGTTCAAAGAAGCTGCTAGCACTGATTTTATCATCTACCAGCAGCAAGTGATCGCGAATGCCAAGGTAATGGCTGCGACTTTTATTGAGCGCGGTATCGAAATTGTGTCGAATGGCACTGAAAATCATCTTATGCTGGTTAGCCTAATAGGTAAAGAATACACCGGTAAAGATGCCGATGAAGCGCTCGGTCGTGCCTATATTACGGTGAATAAAAATGCTGTCCCTAATGACCCGCGCTCTCCATTTGTAACGTCGGGACTTCGTATCGGTACGCCGGCGATTACAACTAGGGGGTTCAATCAGCAGGAGGCGGAGCAACTGACGCATTGGATTTGCGATGTGCTAGAGAGTTTAGAAAGCGGCACATCGGAACAGGTGATTGCCGAGGTCAGGGCTAAGGTGCTGGACATCTGTAGTCGTCATCCAGTCTATGGCTAGCAGACGCCTTACAGTGGCTAAATCTTGAGTGCTAAAATCGAGTGTTATGACCGCATGCACGCAGGATACGAGTTTTGGGGCAGGCAGGGTTGCTCATACGCTTCTATACTGATTCAACTGCGATGTTATAAATGGGGTTCGATGGGGGTACAAATGCGCGATCAAGCAGAGTCGTTGACTTGCTCGAGTTGCGATTGAAAATGCCGTGTGAAACTGAATCGGGCAATTACTACATGTATGGCATGGGTAGATTTTTATTAGTGTAGCCTACAGGTATTTTTGAGCTGACTATGATGTTTATTTTATGCTTTGTTGAGTGAGGTTTAGAGCACTCAGATGAAGGCCCTAGAGCGATACCCTTAGGGTGATCCTGTGCTAGACTAATACGGTTAAATTTTGTTAAGGCACCGACAACACTGATGCACGGTTATGTATTGTCCATTTTGTAACGCTGACGATACCCGAGTCGTCGATTCCCGATTGGTTGCCAATGGCGGTCAGGTGCGCCGCCGTCGCGAGTGCGCCGAATGCAGTGAGCGTTTTACAACGTATGAATTAGCTGAGCTGGTGATGCCGCGCGTCATCAAGAGCGATGGTACACGACAGTCTTTTGATGAAGAGAAACTGCGTGCCGGTCTTCAGCGAGCACTCGAAAAACGCCCGGTTTCGATCGAAAAAATTGAGACTGCAGTCGGTCAAATTAAACACTTCCTTCAGGTTACCGGCGAGCGCGAGGTTGCATCACGAGAAATTGGCGAAGCAGTGATGGTTCAGTTGCGTGGTCTCGATGAAGTCGCCTACGTGCGTTTTGCGTCGGTATACCGCAGTTTTCAGGACCTTAGCGAGTTCCAGGATGAACTCAACCGGCTGACTGGTAGCGACGAAAAATCGCCGGATGTTTAATGGACACAAATAACTACGATCGCAGTATGATGGTCCTAGCGCTGCAACTCGCGGCCAAGGGATTGTATACCGCGACACCGAATCCAATGGTTGGGTGCGTAATCACTCAGGGTGACGATATTGTCGGTCAAGGCTGGCACATGCGTACCGGATTGGCACATGCTGAAATCATTGCTCTGGCTCAGGCGGGCGATAGAGCGATTGACGCCAGTGTCTATGTAACTCTGGAGCCTTGTGCCCACAGCGGCAAGACTGGGCCCTGCGTCGAGGCACTTTTGCGCGCCGGAGTCGGACGAATTGTGGTCGCCTGTGAAGACCCGAACCCGCAAGTCTCCGGCGCCGGTATTGCTGCTCTGCGCGCTGCGGGAGTCATCGTCGAGGTGGGCCTCTTAGAGCGGCAGGCACTCGATTTAAATTGTGGTTTTATTAAGCGCCACCAATTTGGCTTGCCGTGGGTGACGATTAAAATAGCTGCCAGTCTGGACGGCCGCACTGCGATGGCCAGCGGGCAGAGTCAATGGATAACGGCGCCGGCTGCTCGTCGCGACGTGCAGCGAATGCGCGCGGAACATTGCGCTATTATAACTGGTATTGGCACGCAAAAAATGGACGATCCATCACTCACTTTGCGTATGAGTTATGCTGACTTGGGCATTGCTGAAAATGATGTTGGCAACGAAGTTCGCCAACCACTGCGAGTGGTTGTCGATAGTCAGTGTCAAATGTCGAGTGGTGCGAAGTTACTGCAACAGCCCGGCGATACTCTGGTGGCCACTATCGACGGAGTATCTCAGCGGCAGCGTGCTGCGATCCTTAAAAGTGCCGGAGCCGACGTGATTTTTCTGCCGGCGCGAGGGCAGCGCGTAGATTTGCAAAGTTTGTTGCAAAACTTGGCGACGCGGGGATGTAACCGCGTGATGGTTGAGGCTGGTGCAGGCTTAGCCGGGGGTTTTGTCGCCGAGGGCTTGCTCGACGAGATGGTGTGTTACTGGGCGCCAAAATTGTTTGGTAGCGATGCACGACCTATGTTTAACCTGCCGATCGAAACAATCGATGGACATTTGGCGCTGTCGGTGACGGATATGCGCCGGGTCGGCGAGGACATTCGCCTGATATTGCGTCCTGAAAAGGATTACTGAATTAGTACCTGGTCGGCAAATAAGGCGGCCACAAGGTTAAAATTTTGGACGCAATCGTTAGGTGCAATAGAGTGCTGCGATCAACTAACAGTCGACAGTTTAAAGGAGTCAGTGGATGTTCACCGGAATTATCAGCGCGATGGGTCATATTAGTAATTTACAACACTGTGGCGGCGACGTTAGGTTAACGATTAGTAGCGCTAGCCTGGGCTTTACCGATGTAGCACTGGGAGACAGTATTGCCTGCAATGGTGCCTGCCTGACTGTCATCGAGAGAACCGAAGACAGCTTCGCGGCAGATGTTTCATTGGAGACGCTGCGACTGACAACTATTGGGGATTGGGGCAACGGAGCGCGGGTTAATTTAGAGAAGGCCATGCAGGCGACAGACCGTTTTGGCGGACATATTGTTTCTGGGCATATCGACGGTATGGGTGAGGTGATTGAGCGACGAAGTGACGCCCGTTCTGAGTGGTTTAAAATTCGTGCGCCGGGTAATTTGGCAAAATATATAGCGCACAAAGGTTCAATAACAGTCGACGGTACCAGTTTGACCATCAATCGGGTGGATGGAGCAGATTTTGAGCTAAATATTATTCCGCAAACTATGAGCCACACAGTAATAGGGGATTACTCGGTTGGGACGCCGGTAAATTTGGAGGTCGACCTAGTGGCACGTTATTTAGAGCGCTTGTTGCTAGGCGATCGCGCCGCCGATCGAGAGATTTAGAGCAACGGTCATTGACTTGACAAAAAAGTGC
>JAPKCN010000090.1 GCA_028822945.1 Porticoccaceae bacterium
AGTACCGGAACCCCAGCGTTTTTTGTCCACCCCGGCGAAGCCAGCCACGGTGACCTCGGTATGATCACCCGCAACGATGTGGTAGTTGCTATATCGAGCTCTGGATCAACCGCTGAAATCATTACTCTGCTACCCTTAATTAAGCGTCTCGGCATCCCATTGATCAGTATGACGGGCGACTCTGAGTCTGCACTAGCGGAGGCCGCGACAACTAACCTCAGTATCGGCGTCATCCGCGAAGCATGTCCACTAAATCTTGCACCTACCACCAGCACTACGGTGACGCTGGTGCTCGGCGACGCTCTAGCGATTGCCCTTTTAGAAGCCCGCGGCTTCAGTGCCGAAGATTTTGCATTTTCGCACCCCGGCGGTGCGCTCGGACGCAAACTGTTGTTGCGGGTCAGCGACATTATGCATAGCGATCAGCAATTACCGCAGGTAATGGCCTCCCAACCACTTCAAGATGCGCTCGTAGAGATGACCGCCAAAGGCTTTGGTATGACTGCGATAATCGACGAGAAACGGCGCCTAGTGGGCATATTCACCGATGGTGATCTGCGGAGGATTGTTGATCAAGGTGTAGATATTGGCAATGCCACTATGGATCGCGTCATGTCGAAACAGCCAAAAACCGTGCGCGGCGAAATCCTTGCCGCTGAGGCTCTAAAAGTCATGGAAGATTCATCGATCACAGCCCTTCTGGTCGAAGACGACAATCAACGTGCTATCGGAGTAGTCCATATGCACGATTTACTTCGCGCTGGAGTAGTCTAGCTGTGTCTCAAACCACCCATATCTTGGCCAGTCTTCCCCAGACTGTTATTGGGGCTGCAACCAAAATAAAGTTACTTTTAGTCGATGTAGATGGTGTATTAACTGACGGTAAACTCTACTATGGTAACGCAGGTGAAGAGCTAAAAGCGTTTAATATTCAAGATGGTTTAGGCATCAAACTACTGCAGAAATCTGGTATCCAAGTTGGCATTATTACTGGCCGGGTATCAGAACTCCTCGAGCGGCGCGCGGCCGAACTGGGAATGCACCCGGTAATTCAGGGTCGAGAAGACAAACTGCAAGCCCTAGGAGAAATAGGCGATGCATATAAATTGCACGAGATCGCTTTTGTCGGCGACGATCTCCCCGATATTGCAGTGATCCGTGCGGTCGGCTTGGGCATCTGCGTTGCCAATGCAAATCCAACCGTGGTCCACTCTGCTATCTGGCAAAGTAAACTTGCTGGGGGTTGTGGTGCTATTCGCGAAGTCGCCGAGATGCTCCTCGCCGCACAGGGTAAACTGGATGCTCTACTGGCGGATTATCAATGATTAGACCTTTTGCTCTAATGGTCACAGCCGCAGCCATGATCGTTAGTTTTTTGCTGATTTGGGATTCGCCGCCGGAATCCTTTTTGCGCCAGAGTGGCGGGCAAACTGAACAAATGCCGGTAGCCGATAGTTATTTGCGCGATGCCCATTCCCGAGCGTTCTCGACGAGTGGCGCGAAACAATTTTCTATAATTGCCGAACAGATTGATTTTTTTTCCGATATGGAAGACTTATTTATCGTCAAACCAATCATATCGAGTCACGAAAATAGGTCTGATCAATTACTTATTTCAGCCAGTATCGGCGTGCTTGATAGGGTTAAAAATCAGTTCACTTTGAGTGGCGATGTTCGACTAGAGGCTTATCAACAACCGCAAACCACAGTATTGCGCACCGATCAATTGAGCTACTTTGTCGATACCGGCTTGATTGCCAGCGACGCGTCGTTTGATTTGACTAGTTCGCAAATGAAAATCCGTGGCAAAGGTCTGACAGCTGACCCAGCAAATCATCTCTACACTTTTAAAGAACAGGTGAAAGCAATCTATGAAGGTCTTTAAGAGCGCTGTTGTTTTTGTCAACCTGCTGTTTTTGCCGCTAGCGGTGTTCGCTCAGACCCTAGACAACAAGGCGCCGATCACTATCAACGCGGCTAGCGCCGAGCGCAATGACCGCACCGGTGTAACGAAATACCTCGGGAACGTGAGTATCTCCCAAGGAAATCTGTCAATAACTGCCGAGCGCGTGACTATTGTCTCTCGTAACAAACGGGTCGCCATGATCCAGTGTGACGGCGATCCGGCGGTGTTTCGGCAACATGCCAATAGCGGTCATCTGGTCGGCATGGCGCAAACCATTGAATACTCCCTCGTCGAACAGACCATCAATCTGACCAGTAATGCCTCCCTGTCGCGCAACGGCACTAATCTCAAGGGCGACACAATCAACTACGACTTGCAAAACGAAACTTGGAAGGCGCGCGGTAACGATGGTGCCGAACAAAATCGTATTCAATTAGTGATCCTTCCCTCAGCATCCAACAACGCAGACAGTAAAGACTCTCTGGATACAGCACTATGACCATTCTTCAGGCTCATAATTTAGCTAAATCGTATGCAAAAAAACCAGTAGTGCAGGATGTCTCTCTAAGCGTTAAACAGGGTGAAATCGTTGGTTTGTTGGGCCCGAATGGCGCCGGTAAAACCACGTGCTTTTACATGCTTATAGGACTTATTGAGCAAGATAGTGGCCGCATAACTATCGATGATCAAGATATTGGGGCACTGCCGATGCATGGGCGCGCAAAACGGGGTCTCGGCTACCTACCACAAGAGCCATCAATTTTCCGCAAACTCAGCGTAGAAGACAATATACTGGCCATATTAGAGACCCGCAAAGACCTCAACCGCCAGCAACGTCATCAGCGACTCGAACAATTAATGGCGGAGTTGAGTATCTCTCACCTTAGAAAAAGTGCCGGCATCAGTCTTTCTGGTGGCGAGCGGCGACGTGCCGAAATTGCCCGTGCGTTGGCCACCGAGCCGAAATTTATTCTACTTGACGAACCTTTTGCTGGAGTCGACCCAATCTCGGTTAACGACATCAAAAATATTATTCGCTATCTCAGTCAGCGCGAGATCGGCATTCTCATCACCGACCACAACGTACGCGAAACTCTGGATATCTGCCAGCAGGCCTACATCATGGGCGAGGGTAAAGTTATAGCCAAGGGCTCTGCCGAACACATTTTACAAGACCAAAGAGTCCGACAAACCTACCTTGGCGAGCATTTTAGTCTATAAAAGTCACTATGAGACTAAATAGGGCATTGCCATATGTGGTAATTCGGCACTAAACTTGCATACACCCGTTGAGAGTTCCAGTGCCTCCGATGAGACCCGGTTTACAGCTTAAGATTAATCAACAGCTAACGATGACGCCGCAGTTGCAACAGGCGATTCGTCTGCTGCAACTATCGACCCTCGAACTGCGTCAGGAGGTCATAGAGCAACTCTACAGCAACCCACTTCTCGAGGAGGATGACGACAACCGCGACTTGAGTTCTGCCGAACACCCTGCGCCCGTCAACGAGCAATCAAGCGCTCCAGCGAACACTGATGGCGCCGACCTCAATCAGGACCAGACGCTCAGCGAAGATGTTTTAAACGACGCTAATAATGTATTGGCGTCGACCACCCAAGATACACCTGATCACCAATGGGATGAGGATCTTGCAACCGACTTGCCGGTCGATGCCAACTGGGACGACGTTTATAGTCCGTCTACAGCAGTTGGTGGTGGTGGCGAGATTGATTTAGAGCAGGTTTATCAAGTTACCGAATCACTGCAAGATCATTTGCACTGGCAATTGAATTTAACTCCGTTTTCCGAGCGCGATCGACAGATCGCCACCGTTCTGATCGACTCCATCGATGGCAATGGGCTGCTCTCTGAGGACGTTTTTGCGATCACTGACCACCTGCGTTTGGCAGACGAGGTAGAGGTCCTTCAGCAGGATGAGATCATCGCTGTTCTCCACCGACTCCAGCAATTTGATCCGGCCGGCGTTTTCGCCCGAAATATTCGAGAGTGCCTGTTGATTCAAATCAACCAGCTATCTGCTGAAACGCCCTTTGTCGACCAAGCGCGGCGCTTAATTAACGAATTTTTACAAGATATCGCCTCTACTGAGCAGCTAAGACTGTGTAAGAAGACCGGTTACAACCGCGATGAACTGCAAGGTGCCATGCTGTTAATACGCAACTTGAACCCGCGGCCAGGTGAAGCTCTATCGAATCAAAATATCGACTATATCGTGCCCGATGTATTCGTTGAAAAAGTTGACGATCGCTGGCGTGTGCGACTCAACGACGCTAACATGCCGCGCTTGCGCATCAACGACTCCTACAGCCACATGATAAAGCGGTCAGACACCAGCGATGACAACCAGTATCTCAAGGATAACCTGGCCGAGGCGCGCTGGTTTTTGCGTAGTCTAGAAAGCCGTAATGAAACCCTTATGCGTGTCACTATGACAATCGTTGAACTGCAGCAAGGCTTTCTCGAGCAGGGCCCAGTCGCGATGAAACCGATGGTACTGGCAGACATCGCCAGCCGTTTAGAATTGCATGAATCGACAATTTCCAGAGTCACTACAACAAAATATCTGGCCACTCCTCAGGGAGTTTTTGAACTAAAATACTTTTTTTCAAGCCACGTTGGCACCGCCGGTGGCGGAGAGTGTTCATCGACTGCTGTTTGCGCTATCCTAAAAGTAATGATCGGTGCAGAAACACAATCTAAGCCACTCAGCGATAGCAAATTGACATCGCTGCTAAAGGAGCAGGGAATTCGTGTCGCTAGACGCACAGTTGCCAAGTACAGAGAGAGTCTCGGCATCGCCTCCTCGAGCCAAAGAAAAAGATTCGAAAATACTATGTAAAAGGTTGACCTTATGCAAATGACTATTAGCGGACACCACCTAACTATCACAGACCCGATACGTGAGTATGTAACGGCTAAATTGAGTAAACTAGAACGCCATTACGAGCAAATCACCCTGATTGCAGTGATTTTGACAGTCGATAAATTAGTGCAAAAGGCCGAGGCCACGGTGCACGCCGCCGGCGCCGACTTATTTGCTAATGCCGAGCACGACGATTTATACGCGGCGATAGACGCACTCTCCGACAAACTTGATCGTCAAATCATAAAACACAAAGAAAAGCAACGAGGTCACTAACGCTAGCAATGAAAATCTCTGACGTATTGACGCCCGAAATGGCCCGCTGCGATCTAACTGGCAGCAGCAAAAAGAAAGTATTAGAAAATCTTGCAGAATTAATCGCCGAGCAAATGGGCGCCGACGGCGACCAAGCGGATGCACTTTTTCAAGGTATGATTGCCCGCGAGCGTTTAGGAAGCACCGGTATTGGGGAGGGTGTGGCCATTCCACACTGTCGAGTCAGTGGCCTCAAGCGCATCTGTGGCTGCTTAATAAAACTCGATAGATCGATCGAATTCGACGCTTTAGACGACAAACCGGTGGACCTAATTTTCGCATTAGTAGTGCCCGAAGAACAAAACGATGAACACCTCGAGACGCTGGCGCGAGTGGCCGCAGTACTGCAACAAGACAGTGCTCGCGAGCGGTTGCGGGCCTGCAGCAGCAGTCGACAGTTGTTTGACACGGCTATTCAAATAGAGCGTGCTAGCTAGCCATGCGCCTCGTGGTTATCAGCGGCCACTCCGGCTCTGGCAAAACCTCGGCACTGAATGTTCTTGAGGATATCGGTTTTACCTGCATCGATAATCTCCCGGCGAGTTTACTACGCAAATTGATTACCGAGTTGCGCACCCAGCCACTCGCCGACGAAAAAAAGTTGGCGGTTGGGATCGACGCCCGAAATCTAGTGGGTGATCTCGCGACAATCCCAGATATACTCCGAGAAATAAAAGTCAGTGGCGTCGACGTCAGCGTTATTTTTATGTATGCGCGACGCACTGACTTAGTTAGGCGTTTTAGTGAGACGCGACGCAAACACCCGCTGAGCAGCGACAGTGTTAGCCTGATTCGCGCTATCGAACTAGAGGAGTCGCTGTTGGCACCGATTGCCAGTATCACTGACCGCAAAGTCGACACAACCGGTTTGTCCCTGCATCAACTGCGCGACCTGATTAAAAATATTATCGCCCCTGACAAACTTGAACATATGTCAATACTTTTTGAGTCCTTTGGGTTCAAGCGAGGGTTACCGGAAGCTTCTGATTTTATATTCGACGTCCGCTGTCTACCCAACCCGTACTGGAAGATCGAATTGCGCAACCAGAGCGGACTAGACGGAAGTGTTATCGAGTTTCTCGAGTCGCAGACCGAAGTAGCTGCCATGCTAGCCGACGTTATTAGGTTTTTAACCCGCTGGATACCAAAATTTCAGGCTGACAACCGCAGTTATCTAACCATTTGTATTGGCTGTACCGGCGGACAACACCGCTCGGTATACATTGCTAACCGACTCTACCAACACTTTTTACAACTCCATCCATACGTCCAAATTGAGCATAAGGAATTGACCCCAGAGGAGTCCATCATCACGTGATTCGCCGCGAATTCGAAATTGTTAACAAGCTTGGTTTACATGCGCGGGCCGCAACGAAGCTGGCGCGTCTCACAGGTGGTTTTGAATGCCAAATCCACACCGGAAAAACTCCCCCTCTAGTAAACGCTAAGAGCGTAATGTCCCTCATGTTGCTGGCCGCAAGTCAGGGCACTCGTCTGATCTTCGAATTCGACGGCGCCGACCAAGATAATGCCAGCGATGCGGTGGCGCGTTTGATCGCCAACTTTTTTGATGAAGGCGAATAGCAGTTTTATTCGACGGAACTGTTAGTGCGCAGCAGAGATCGCTAATATAGGTCCTCTAGAGTTGGAGTTTAGGTCGCGGAGCGAAGCATGGTCACATCCATTGAAAATAGTAACTTACTGACTATTTTAGGTCGCGCCATCGACACTGGTACCCTCAGTCGCGCGCGCGAGATGCTCAATCATCTATCGCCTCCCGACATTGCCCACGAACTCGAAACCGCGCCACCGAAATACCGCCATGTGTTGTGGGAGTTAGTCGAGAAAGAAAACAGTGGCGAAGTACTACAAGAATTATCCGATGATATTCAGGTAGAATTTCTCGAGCAAATGAATGGTAGTCAGGTCGCTTTACTGACTGCCGGTCTCGATGTCGACGACGTAGTTGACATCCTGCAACAGTTGCCGGGGCAAGTTGTTTCTGCCGCACTACAATCGATGTCGATGCAGGACAGGCTACGTGTAGAGTCAGTGCTTACTTATGACGAAGAGACCGCCGGTGGAATGATGGATACAGAGGTTATTACAGTTCGAGCCGACATAACTTTAGATGCTGTGCTGCGCTATTTGCGCAGGCACAGCGACATACCCGATATCACTGACAGTCTATTTGTGGTCAATCGGCAAGATAAATTTCTTGGCCTACTGCCGCTTGGCAAGCTTTTGACATCAAGTCCAACG
>JAPKCN010000091.1 GCA_028822945.1 Porticoccaceae bacterium
AGTTAAATGAAGACACCCTAGTATATAGTTATTATGCCCGCGGTTTTAAGTCGGGTGGCTTCGTTGGGCGTATTGTGATTCCTGAAGATTCGGGCCCATTCAACGAAGAGTATGTAGACACGTACGAGATCGGTATAAAAACGGAACTGCTCGATCGTACACTGCGGCTTAATATAGCGGCATTTTTCAATGAATATGACGATATGCAGTTGGCCAACATCTATTTCACCGAGGATGCGTTTGGTAATACAGTCAACGGTAACACCATCCTTAATGCGGCAAATGCTGAAACATCTGGCATGGAGCTAGATCTTCTGTGGGTGCCCAATGAAAATCTCCGTATCAACGCCTCATTGGGGATTCTCGACGCGGAATACAAAGAATTTTTATACGGCGCAGATCAGCTCAACCTATCCGGTCAAACGCTACAAAATGCACCTGAAACGACCGCCAATATAGGTTTTCAGTACACTGCACAAACCGACAGCCTAGAGATAAGGTCTTCTATCCAGTACAAATATGTCTCGAAAAAATGGGATGGTAATATCGTTAATTCGCCAAGGTCTGAGGTACAACCTACCGACTTGATCGATGTCAATATAGACATATCTGCCCCCGGCTCGAACTGGTCTTTAGGCCTCTGGGCAATGAACATTATGGACGAGCGCTATATTTCCAATAGCTTTGTTGCGGCTGGGGTCGTAGGTCTAGTCGACTACCAAGACCCGCGAACGGTCGGCATAACATTGAGCTTAGATCTTTAATATGGACACTGCCATAGCACAGCCTTGCCATTGAAACTTTGGGAGACAGGCAATATGAAGGTCGAAGTAGAACACGTTTTAAATGGCCGAGACTCTTCGATACTGCGCGGTGACGTCATCGACGGCAAGCGTTACACCTCGCGCACGTTTGCCAAAAAAGAATGGCAGGGGCTGTGGACAAAAATATGGCATGTGGCTGGCCGCGTGAATGAACTTGAGGAACCCGGCGATTATATAGTTCACAACTTTATGAAAGAATCAGTGATTGTGGCGATGCAGGAAGACCGAGAACTAAAAGCTTTTTACAACGCTTGCGGACATCGAGGTTTGAGACTCGCCGAACAGAGTTCGAGTGCCGTGGGGGGATTTCACTGCCCCTATCACGGATGGCTTTGGGGTCTCGATGGAGTTTTGAAAAGCGCCCAGGATCCCGAGGATTTTACTGCCGGAAATCCCTGTGGCAAACTGACATTACAGTCTTTACGCTGCGATACGTGGGGAGGTTTTATCTGGTACACCATGGATACCGATGGCCCAGATCTGTTGGACTATTTATCGCCAATTCCTCAACTATATAAAAATTACCCGCTGGAAAGCCTAGTGCGCGTATTTTGGATGCGAGTCGATCTACCTACCAACTGGAAGTTTGCAACGGATAATTTTAGTGAATCCTATCACACCCGAACAGCACACCCGCAAGTGCCACCCTGGATTGATCAGGACTACTGGACCTCCCGCCATGAAGTTTGGCCATCTGGACACGGTCGGACAGTGCAACCAATGCGGCCGTCTCTTTCAGATCGTCTGCCAGATGGCGAGGTTCATCCATTCGATCAAATAATGGAATATTGGGGATTAGATCCTCATGCGTATGACAATTTTGAAACAAAAGTTATGCAGGGTTGGTTGGACTTAAAAAACAAAAAAAAATGCACCTGGCGCGAGCGTGGCTATGATCATTACGCTAATCTAAATGATGAGCAACTTACTGATAGTTTGCACACGGTCGTCTTTCCGAATATCACCATCTCGTTTTTACCCGACAATATTGTTTTTTTTCGTACCGAACCCCACCCAGATGATCCAGAAAAATGTTTCTTTGATCTGTGGTGTATGGCCTATCCAGTTGCGGGTTTAGAGACCGTCGAATCGATCATGGCGGGACCGCAGCCAATGGAAGAGGCGATGTTTCAATACCGCGACTTTGATGATGGCGCCGGTGTGCCCGAAATTGAAGGGTCTATTGTCTATCAAGATATGATGCTAGCCCGCGCCCTTCAGCAAGGGATGAATTCGCAGGGATATACGGACTCAAACCTTGCAGGGCAAGAATCGAGGGTGCGGTTTTTCCATGAGCTTTTAAATGACTATATCGATGTACACCAAGTTTCTGGATGCACAGAATAACGATCAATGTCGCAGAAATCTGGCCGTGACTGACCGATAATACGAGCGAAATCGCGCTCAGCTAACAATGGATGCCGTGGCTTTGCAATCCTACTGCGGCAACGCAATCGCTTACAGGGCATGAAATAACTAACCATATTGATCAATTAAGAGCAAAAACTATGAACGCAAATCCGTTGAATCTTTCGTTATTTGTAGCCTGTTGGGTGTTGTTTGCAAGTCCAGGAGCGCATTCGCAATGCGCCACTGATTCATTGCCCAGTGCCGATGAACTGCATATCACGGGAATGATACATTTCAATATTAACGTCAGGGACTACAAGCGCTCGCGAGAATTTTATCGCGCGGCTGGCTTTATCGATCAGATCGGGCCCTTCCCCGAGACCAATACCATTGAAGTGTCGCGGGGCGTAGGCCTCGACCAACTCTACCGGCTTTACGCAGAACTTATGTATCTGGGTAAACTACCGGATGAGCCGATGGATTTAACGGTTCCGACCGGCAGATTTGTCGATCTTATTGATTGGTTGGACCCCGAACGCCTAAACCCGCCCTACAGTGCCGTCAATCATATGGGACTGAGCTACTTTACCCTTACGACTACTGATATAGATGACCAAATAGAGGCTCTAATAGTGGCTGGCGCAACTATGGTAGTCGGTCCCGTCGCCGATGGAAACGGCGATCGCTTAGCTATGCTCCGGGACCCTGATGGCATATTTTTAAAACTTCTTCAGCCGTCGACCGAGCGCGACAATACCCCCAGCATAGAAAATATCAATATCAATGTGAGTGATCTTGAATGCTCACAAAGATTTTATGAAATGCTCGGACTGGAGGCTCAGTCTAGTCCAACTATGGCACTTAAAAACGCCGAGTCAGTACAAACAGGTTTTTTACAAGGCCTGTTTGGTAAAGCCCAGTCTAAGTCAAAACATGCGGTCGCCAGTGACCGTCTCACCGCAGCATTAGGACTTGGATCAGGCGTTGTCAAACGCGACCTTGTTATGCGCCATCGGACGGATGGCGCGCAAGTCCAGCTCAGCCAGTGGGTAAAACCCGAAGTTATAGGTACACCCTACTCCGGCGCCGCAACGCATATAGGTATTAACCGCATTAATTGGGCAAGCTCAGATGTCGAGAGCGACGTCGCTCTGCTGAAAAGCCATGGCGTTGAATTTCTCTCGCCAATAGCACCTTGCTGTGACGGCAAAGCCTCAACTTTTGGATTTATCATGTTTAAGGATCCCGATGGAATTTATAACCAGATAATGGGGACTATTAAACCGCGAGAAGATTAATTATGACCAAAACTCAAAGAAACAGATTTCAAAAGGGGCAGAATACGATGTTGATAAGCCGTGAAACAAAACTGTGGATGTATAAAACTATGCTGCTTAGTAGACGCTTTGAAGAGACTATTGAGCAGATTTATCTAGAGGGCAAGACGCCGGCATTTAATATGGCAAATGGCCCAATTCCCGGCGAAATGCACTTATCAAATGGCCAAGAACCTGTAGCAGTGGGCGTATGTGCGCATTTAAACGCTGAGGACATCGTTACCGCAACGCACCGACCGCATCATCAGGCAATTGCCAAGGGTGTCGATTTAAAGCGCATGACCGCGGAAATATTTGGTAAGCAAACTGGCTTGAGTGGCGGCCGTGGTGGCCACATGCATATCTTTGACACCAACGTGAACTTCGGTTGTTCGGGCATTATTGCCCAGGGTATGGGGCCAGCATGTGGCGCGGCACTGTCGCGCAAAATGCAGAACAAACCCGGCGTAGCTGTGTCGTTTATTGGTGAGGGCGCGGTTAACCAGGGTGCCTTTCACGAGAGCCTAAACCTTGCCGCGCTCTGGTGTTTACCAGTGGTCTTTGTGGTCGAGGACAACGCCTGGGGCATATCGGTGTCCAAACAGGACTCGACCGCAGTTGCGCGAAATGATGTGCGCGCCGCAGCCTACGATATGCCTGGGCACTTTGTTGAAAATAATGATCCTTTGGTAATTTACAAGGTTGCTGGCGACGCCATTGATCGCGCCCGATCTGGCGGGGGACCCTCGTTGATCGAAATAGAGACATTTCGCCTTGCCGGTCACTTCATGGGCGATGCCGAAGCCTACCGACCCGACGGCGAAAAGGCATTTCTCGAATCTAAAGATCCCATTCCAGCTTTTAGAAAGATACTGTTAGCTGAGGGAACCACCGACGTCGCTTTAGACCACTTAAAAGATCAAGTAGAGGAACAAGTTTCAGCGGCTATTGCCTTCGCTCGAGAAAGTGCCTACGCACCGGCCGAAGACGCGCTGACGCAGGTCTTCGCGCAAGGAGAATACCATGAGTAATACAAAAATAAGGCGCCTTACGATTGCCCGGGCAATGGCCGAAGCCATTCAACAAGAGATGCAGAGCGATCCTCGGGTGTTTGTTATGGGCGAGGACATTGGTGCCTTAGGCGGTGTTTTTGGCAATACTCGGGGTCTACTAGAAGAATTTGGCAGAGAGCGTATTCGCGACACCCCGATCTCGGAAACCGCTTTTATCGGTGCCGGCGTTGGTGCGGCACAGGACGGTATGCGGCCGGTTGTCGAATTAATGTTTGTCGATTTTTTTGGCGTCTGTTTTGACGCTATCTACAACAATATGGCGAAAAATAATTATTTTTCTGGCGGCAATGTCAAAGTGCCGATGGTACTAATGACCTCGACCGGCGGTGGTTACTCAGATGCTGGCCAACACTCCCAATGCCTCTATGCAACCTTTGCTCACTTACCCGGTATGAAAGTTGTTTCACCGTCTAATGCGTACGACGCCAAGGGTATGATGATTGCCGCTATTAGAGACGACAGCCCAGTAGTATTTATGTATCACAAAGGGCTGCAGGGTATGGGCTGGTTGGGCACCGAGGCGGCCGCAACAGTCGACACTCCGGAGCAGCCCTATCAGGTGGAACTAGGTAAGGCAAAAATAGTCCGCGAAGGGTCTGATGTGACTATCGTTGGACTCGCTATGGGCGTTCACAATGCCCTAAAGGCGGCTGACAAACTGGCTGAGGAAGGCGTTAACGCAGAGGTTGTAGATCTTCGATCTCTGGTTCCTCTAGATCGCGAAACTGTAATAAGTTCGGTGAAGAAAACTGGGCGCTTAATTGTTGTCGACGAAGACTATCAGAGCTATGGGGTGTCTGGAGAAGTTATTACGAGCGTGGTCGAACACGACTATAGCCTGCTACGGTCGGGTCCCAAGAGAGTCGCCTACCCAGATGTTCCAATCCCATTTGCCAGGCACATGGAGCAATTTTGTCTGCCCAATGCGGATAAAATCGTTGCAGCATTCCATGCGATGTAATCCGAAAAAAAACTACCACGACAGCATTTAAAAGGCGCTAAAAATGGATGTCAAGGTACCTGATGATCTCTGGGATGACGACTCCGAGGGCGTTATTACTGTTTGGTTTGCAAACGATGGCGAAACCATCAATGCAAACGAATTGCTGCTCGAGATTATGACTGCAAAAGTACAGTATGAAATACTTGCCCCCACTTGGGGTACCGTTAGCATCGCTGTTGGAGTAGACACTGCAGTTAAAAAAGGCACTGTTGTTGGTCATATTAGCCATCATTAAAACACTCAATGGGGAAATCATAATTCATGTTAAACGTTTACTAAATAAAGGGTATTAATTATGCAGAAAACTGTTCATTGGCTATTGGAAGTGTCGATTAATAAAGGACAACTAGACACCTTTAAAGTACTCATCCAAGAGATGGTCGCGGCAACGCAGGACGAGCCCGACACCTTGATATACGAGTGGTGTTTTAACGGTGATGAGAGCGCGTGCCAAATCAATGAGCGCTACCGCGATTCGGCGGCGGCTATGCGCCACCTGCAGAGTTTTGAGGGGTTTGCTACGCGTTTTATGGCGGCGGTCACGCCGGTAAAACTTGTCGTTCTAGGCAATCCAGATGCTGGCATTCGCGAAGGTCTTGCAGGCTTAAACCCAATCTACTTTGACATACAATCGGGATTTTCTCGATAGAGATATGGAGCATAAAGCCCGAGATATGTCCTATCCATTAATGTATGCTTTCGCCATCCGAGAACTTTTGATCTTTATCGGATGGTTTGGATTCTTTAACTTAGATTACAGTGAGTGCCATCCGACGGTATAAATCTCAGGCAAACGGAAATACCGTCATGTTTAGACGATGTCTTTGCGCTGATATAGGTAGCAATATTTGATTAGGCATCAAATAGCCTCAATTTCCTCTTATCCATACCTTAAATCCTGCATTAGGAACCGCTGATATCCTCTAGCAATGTCAGCATCTGTTTCGTTTTGATATTGGCTTAAACCAGAATAGCCGTGGCCGCCTGCTGGATCATTCCGGCGCGCGCAAGCTCAACATCTTCTTTGACATAATCCGTATCGATCACGCGACTAAGCGATGATTCAGTATTCAAAATAATGCTAGATAATTTGTCGGTCGAGTATTACAAACGATTTAATGAATGGTGACTCAGACAATTTATGATCGTAACAAAGACAACATAGACTAATGACAAAGTTATAAGTTCATTTCGAATGGTAAACAGTTCTACCCTCAAAAATAGTGCTAATGACTTTCGTTTCGCTGATATGACTTGAATCTATTTCGAAGATATTCCTGTCGAGAATTATAAAGGTAGCGAGCTTTCCAACCTCAATTTTCCCAAAATCTCTCTCTCGCCCAACAGCAAGAGCACCGTTAGTCGTTAGAGCCCCAACAGCACTTTCGAGATCTATCGAGTTATCTCCATGCTTAAGCATACCCTCTAGTGCAGGAAAAAGGTTTGGATCATCCGTAACAGCCCAATCAGTTCCTATAGTCATAAGAATCCCTGCATCCATAATTTTTTTAAACTCCCAAGCATCATGGGGCGGATTGCCCAATGTTCGACCATAAAGATGCCAAACAGCTGGAGACATTTCTGCAACGACATTTAATTCTCTGGCGCGTTCAATATCCGCCTCTTTATGTTTTATGCCCTCATTCTTAAAATTCTATGAGGAATGTTGTTGCCGGCAACCGACACTCAAGCAGATGAGATGCCCCAAGAAAGC
>JAPKCN010000092.1 GCA_028822945.1 Porticoccaceae bacterium
CAGAGGAATCCGTAGGTCGGGCTTATCGGACCCATAGCGGTGTATGGCCTCGGCATAGGTCATACGCGGAAATTCACCCAACTGAATATCCATATGCACGGCAAACACCTCGACTATCATCTCCTCGGCGAGTGCCATAACATCCTCTTCGTCGACAAACGACGCCTCTATGTCTATCTGGGTAAACTCTGGCTGGCGATCGGCGCGAAGATCTTCGTCCCGAAAGCATTTGGCAATTTGATAGTAGCGGTCGCATCCGGCGACCATCAGCATTTGCTTGAACAACTGTGGCGATTGTGGCATCGCAAAAAACTGCCCGGCATAAGTTCGCGATGGAATCAAATAATCGCGCGCGCCTTCCGGTGTTGCCCGCGTCATAATCGGAGTTTCAACATCTAGAAACCCTCGATCAGAAAGATAATTGCGAACGCTATTAGACACCTCTGATCGCAGTCTTAGACTTTTCTGCATGTCTGCGCGCCGGAGATCCATGTACCGATATTTTAGCCGCACATCCTCGCCGACCACAACGTGCTGATCAAGCTGAAATGGGGGGGTTAATGCATCGTTAAGAATTTCTAAATGTAGACCGTAGACTTCGACTGCTCCGGTTTTCATCGCTGGATTAATGGTCTCCGAACTGCGCGCGCGAACGTTTCCTCGCACTTTTAAAACATATTCAGAGCGCACCCTATCGGCGAGTGAAAAAAACTCACCCGCATCAGGATCAAACACTACTTGGACGATACCCTCCCTATCGCGAAGATCAACAAATATAACCCCACCATGATCGCGGCGGCGGTCTACCCAGCCACACAAAGTGACCTCTTGGTCCAGCTGCGCTTGGGTAACTAATCCGCAATAGCTTGTTCGGTACATAGGATACTGTTTCCTGTTTTTGTGAAATAGTTTTATGTAGCTGGCGAGTTTGTTGTTTGCTTACTTGCGTCGCTACTAGGCTTAGCTGCGGTGGTCGAGGTTTCACTGGGCGGATTACTCGAGGTTTCACTGGTCGGATTGCTCGAGGTTGGCGCTGACTCCTTTTCGCCACTAATATTGCGCTGGCCTTTAGATTTAAAGTCGGTCTCGTACCAACCGCTCCCACTTAAACGGAAACCAACCGCGGAGATCTGTTTTTTTAACTCGTCACCACTGCACGACGGGCACTGGCAAAGTGGGTCATCGCTCATTTTTTGTAAAGCTTCCAACTGGTGGCCACAAGCAGCGCATCTATATTCGTAAATCGGCACAATCTATCCTCAATCGCAGGTTTAATTTTGTCATATGGATTCTCGGCGGGCAGTATACAACAGGCCGCCCTATGCGAGAATGCCCATAGGCAAACATACTAGCTTCGGTTGTAAAAATATCAAAATTTGTACATTTCAACCAACATTCCGGCAAATCAATTCTCTTAATCAAGGAGGCATTGGCGATAAATAGATTTATTGACAGTTCAGTCACACCACACGCATCATTTATTAGCAGTCAAATGAGACCTCAGCACTGAAATTTTATAAATCCTTATTTAAAGGATCGTGAAATGAATTTAGCAAGCCCCGAGACCTCTCCGACTAACAGTGGTTAAACTGCACTTGATACGACCCCCAAAAAGACGGTGCGAAACCGTTGAGGGATTTGCACAAGAACCGATGTACGAACGTTACAATATAATGCAAGTTACAAGTGAACTCGCATTTAGGGCCAATGTGAATGCCACTCAATTTACAGCGGTTCTCGGTATATTGAGTATCTTGGTTTACCGCCAATTAAAACCTAGCGCTTTCGGCGATTTTTTTGGTCATTGGTTTGGTTAAAATGACCACCATGTAATGCGCTCCTCTAAAAGAGTTCGTCGGTGAATGTACATTCACTGAAAAAAATACAGCATTTTTAACTCAAAATGCATCCAGAGCAGTTAAAGTAAAACCGCTGAAACGACTTAAAGATATGGCGCAATAAACCGACTCGGCTTTTTGGCTAACGTCACTACAATTGCAACAGGATCAGTTATGCCGAGCTAGTTTTCCTTTGCTCGAGTTGTCCCAGGCACTAGCTCATTGGCAACCAGTCCGTGCTCCGCCAGAGCCGCGCGCAAAACATCCAGGCGCCGGCTCAAAGCACCTGCGCTGTGATTAATCGCAGGGACTTTACCCCACACCGGGCCCGGCCAAGCTGCATCGGTCTTGTAGCGCGCTAAATGATGCATGTGCAACTGTGGCACTTGATTGCCGAGGGTTGCAATATTAATCTTTTCAGGCTGATACAAAGCGACCATCACCTCTGCTAAAGTACAGGATTCTTGCAACAAAAGTGCTCTGTCAGCCGCATTCAGTTGGTAGACCTCGGTCATCGCCTCTCGTCTCGGCACTAAAATAATCCACGGGTAATTGGCGTCGCGGTTAAGCAGAACCAAAGACAATTGCAAATCACCTACCGCGTGGGTATCCGCGCGCAGTCGTTCATCCAAATCAAACATTTTTAATCATCCGCATTTTCAAAGCTGTACCGCAACCGCCGTGCGCCGTAAACTATGCGCCCGACCTACAGCCACAGTGTAAGAGAAAGTATGCGCGCCAGCCAATATCTTATTAGTACGCAAAAAGAACCGCCTGCGGAAGCTGAGGTGATCAGTCATCAGTTAATGCTGCGCGCTGGATTAATCCGCAAACTCGCCTCTGGACTCTACTCTTGGTTGCCCTTGGGTTTGCGCGTATTTCGTAAAGTAGAGGCAATTGTACGCGAGGAAATGGACGCTTCTGGCGCGCTCGAGCTGTCCATGCCGGTTGTGCAACCTGCAGAACTTTGGCAAGAATCACAGCGCTGGAGTCAGTTTGGCGCAGAATTACTGCGCATTCGCGATCGTCATGACCGTGACTTTTGCCTTGGTCCAACCCATGAGGAAGTAATCACCGACATTGTCCGCAATGACATCCGTAGTTATCGGCAATTGCCGATCAACCTTTATCAAATACAGACCAAATTTCGCGACGAGCGAAGACCGCGCTTTGGCATCATGCGAACGCGCGAATTTTGTATGAAAGATGCTTATTCATTTCACCTGGACGAAGCCTCGCTGCAGAAAACTTATGATGGTATGTATCAAACCTACAGCAATATATTTGAACGCTGTGGTCTCGACTACAGGGCAGTGATAGCCGACACCGGCAGTATCGGTGGCAGCCATTCGCATGAATTTCATGTGTTAGCAGAATCCGGCGAAGATGCCATCGTTTTTTCCGACAGCAGCGACTACGCGGCAAATATCGAAAAAGCGCAGGCGTTAACACCAATCGAGGATGCCGCTGCGCCGGCAGAAATTATGCTGCAGGTGGCGACTCCTGGCGATAAAACCATAGATCAAGTCTGCAAAACGCTCAGCATCGAGCCTCGACAGATGATCAAGACGCTGATCGTAACTGCGCCAGATGCAGACGGCCAACACCAGCTGTTTGCTTTAGTGGTGCGAGGCGACCATCAACTCAATGAAGTCAAAGCACAACACGCACTGCAGCTCGACAACGAGATCGGTATGGCCAGTGAAGAGCAAATTTACAAGGCACTCAACTGCGCTGCCGGTTCTCTTGGCCCGGTTGATCTGCCGATAACACTCGTGGTGGATCACAGCGCCGCCAACCTCGCCACATTTACTTGTGGCGCCAACCGCGACGGGTACCACCTGCGCGGTGTCAATTGGCAGCGCGATTGTCCGACTTACATTCGAGCGGATATTCGCAATGTTGTTACTGGCGACCCGAGTCCCGATGGACTTGGCAACTTGACTATTAAACGCGGCATCGAGGTCGGCCACATCTTCCAACTTGGCACCAAGTACAGTGAAATTATGAAGGCGCGGGTACTCGACGAAAACGGCGTTGAACGTGTCATGCACATGGGTTGCTATGGTATCGGCGTAAGCCGCATAGTGGCAGCGGCAATTGAGCAAAACAATGACGAACGCGGAATTGTCTGGCCAGATTCCTTAGCGCCTTTCCAGATTGCTCTAATCCCGATCAATCTGCACAAATCGGAGCACGTAAAAAAGACTGCAGAAGAAATCTACGCGCAACTTACCGCCGCCGGATACGACGTTCTTTTTATGGATGAGAACAAAGCTAGGCTCGGAAGTATGCTGGCAGATGTCGAGCTTATTGGTATCACCCACCGCCTGGTGATCGGCGAGCGCGGCTTAAACGATGGCAATATCGAATACCGCCATCGAAGAGAATCGGAGAATCGATTAATTGCAACCGCTGATTTGATGGATCATATGCGGCAGCAGATCCACACTTGACGCAGTCATACTCGGTAGCCGTCAGAATCCAGAACTAGTCACTGACATCATTGACCAATATTGCGCAGGTAAATAGTTTGCGCCGCCGGCAGAGCATAACGATCGAGAAAATTGCGCGGCGGCGCTAATTGCGCGGTTACGTAAAAGGCGTTGTCGGCACCGAATTCGAGTAGCCCTGAGCCGAGGGACACGACCCGCGCTGCAATACCGCCAGAACTATCGATTAATTCAGCCCCCGCGAATACCTGCTGCAAACTACTGCGCAATAACGGAAAATGTGTACAGCCCAGCACAACCGCGTCATAACGCTGCCCACTCACCGGCGCCATCGCTACGGCGATAGCGCTCATCTGCTGATCTCGATGCAGAGACTTCTCCGCCAAGCGCACCAACTCAGTGCTAGCAAATCTATCGATGCTAGCACCGTTAGCGAATTGACTTTCCAAATGATCTAAATAGGCGCCATGTGCAGTCTGGGGCGTTGCTAGGAGTAGCACTTTGCCGCCCGGATAAGCTGCACAAGCGGGCTTAATCGCCGGTACCACGCCGACCACTGGAATCGCATATTCGTCACGCAGATGCTCTAACATCAAGGTACTCGCCGTGTTGCAAGCAACCACAATTAAACCATGCTGACGCTGTTCCTGAGCCGCTCGCACCAAGGATAGTACACGCATGATAATTTGCTCGATATCAAGATCACCATAAGGACAACCGGCATAATCCGCGGCATAGCTATACGATAAATCAGGCAAGCGAGCACGAATGGCATCCAATACAGAAAAACCACCGCTGCCAGAATCTACCAGTAATAAAGGGCGGGACATACTCGGCAAACCACTTTTGCACCATTAAGGAGGCTAGTTTACGTGCTCTAATTCACCAACAGGGGAAAATACTGCCCTGAGCAGAAATTAATCGGCATAAAAACATACTTAACGAAGGAGTCCCCGTCACCGCAACAATCGCGATCATCACCAAACCGAATAATTAGTGCCCAGCGACAAATGCTGTTACAGCCATTGGCAACCTTTCTAGTTTATGAACCCACCCGATTGACGCGCCCAAAATCTCGCATAAACCCCGTTGAGCTTTAGTAACTCCTCGTGTCGCCCCTGCTCCACGATGCAGCCATTTTCAAGGACAATTAATCGATCCATCTGCGCAATAGTGGATAAGCGGTGAGCAATCGCCAGCACAGTCTTGCCCTTCATCAACAATTCAAACTGTTCTTGGATTTCTGCCTCGACCTCCGAATCGAGCGCTGATGTGGCCTCATCCAATACGAGTATCGGTGCGTTTTTCAAAATAACCCGAGCAATTGCAATCCGTTGCCGTTGTCCACCCGACAGCTTGACGCCGCGTTCGCCAACTTTAGCCCGCAGACCTCGATTACCTTCATTGTCTACCAGATCAAAGATAAAGCCATCGGCCTTGGCTAGTTTTGCCGCCTGTAGTATTTGCTCCTCAGACGCGTCTGGCCGACCGTAGGCAATATTTTCGCCAATAGTGCGATGCAACAGCGAAGTATCTTGCGTGACCATAGCAACGTTATACCGCAAACTCTCCTGCGTGACCTCAGCGATATTTTGCTGGTCGATTGTTATCGAGCCATCCTCGAGATCGTATAGCCGCAATAAAAGATTGACCAAGGTCGATTTACCTGCGCCCGAGCGGCCAACTAATCCGATCCGTTCGCCCGGCTTGATATGTAGTGAGAAATCGTCAAATACAGTGCTTTGCTTGGCATAAGTAAAGGTCATCCCTCGAAAGTAAATATCTCCTCGCGGCACCTCTAAAATCCGCGCACAAGGGGTATCGACCACAGATCTTGGTTGCGCGATGGTATTCATGCCATCCTGAGTCGTGCCGATCGCCTCAAAAAGTCGTGCTAGTTCCCAGATAAACCACTGGGCCATCGATTGAATACGCATAGTCAGCGCCCCGGCAACGGCGATAGCACCGGTCGAAACGATCGACTGCGACCACAGCCAAATGCCAAATCCCATGGTGCTGCAAATAAGCAACGCATTAATAAAAATTAACGTAGTATTTAGTTGTGTAACCAAACGCATCTGCTGATAAACCGATGACAACATGTGTTTCATACTATGTTTGGCATACCGCTCTTCGGAATTATTAGTCGAGAACATTTTAACTGTTTGTATGTTGGTGTACGCATCCACTACCCTGCCGGTCATTGTCGACCGAGCGTCGGACTGCTCGGTTGACACCTGCTTTAGAGTCGGTAAAAAAAAGCGCATCACCGCAATATAGGCACACAACCATACCAGTAGCGGAATAGCGAGACGCCAATCATTACTCATAAAAATTACCGCGGAGCTGGAAAAGTAAACTCCAACATAGACCATCAAGCTATTAATACTGACGACCGAATCACGCACACTTAAAGCGGTTTGCATAACTTTAGTAGCAATCCGTCCAGAAAAATCATTAGCAAAAAAGTCATTCGACTGGCGTAGTAAATATCTATGCGAACGCCAGCGGATCTGCATCGCAAAATTCCCCAGTAGTCCCTGATTCTGGACCAACGAGTCGAACCAGTGCAGCAGAGGCCAAATGATCAAAATGAGCAACGCCATACCGGTTAAACTAGCTTCGTGTACTTGAAAAAAAGTACTTGGATCGCCAGCCTGCATCCAGTCTATCAATTGCCCTATAGCGCTCAGCATATAAACTTCAACGGTAGCGATAATCGCCGACGTGATAAACAGCACGCTTAATAAGAACTTAAATGGCTTGGTGTAGTGCCAGACAAAAGCAAGTAGTGAAGATGGCGCTTGCTCGACTTCTTGATTGGGAAATGGATCGACAGCATTTTCTAACGATGTGAACATATTATGACACGACTAAGACCGAATTAGCTCGCAATTGTAACATTCAAACGCGCTTGAGAAGTCGTCTATATAGCGGTATTTATCGTGACGAAACTAGTATTTGAA
>JAPKCN010000093.1 GCA_028822945.1 Porticoccaceae bacterium
GGCGGGTTTCAGTTGCGCCAGCTTTTCGAGTGGCGTGTCGCGCATAATACCGTCTTGTTTGATCCCATTAAATGGGCTGACGAGATGCTCAAAAAAACCGCGTTGGTATGCTGCGAGTAAATTTTGATGGCTGTTGTAAGTCAACAGATCCTGTTCTTCGCGGCTAATACCCCAGCGCTTGACCATTAATTCGCAGTGTTGGCCCATCGACAAGCCGGTTCTTGGCTCGGCATTCACGGGCAGTGATGGGAGTATAAAACTGGGACGCACACTCGCCAGTGCTTTGAGCCGTTGGCCAAGGGTTTTTGCGCGGTTGAGGTTGAGGATCATCTTTCGGTACTTTTCATTAAGTGCAATCGGCGCGTCGCTTGCGGTATCAGTGCCTGCGGCTATCCCTACTTCGATTTGTCCTAGGGCAATTTTATTAGCGACTAAAATAGCCGCTTCTAGCCCGGTACCGCAGGCTTGTTGCAGGTCATAGGCGGGCGTTTGTGCCGACAAACCAGAATCTAAGGTGGCCTCGCGTGCCAGGTTAAAATCTTTTGAGTGTTTCATCACTGCGCCGGCGACGACTTCTCCCAGTCGTTCGCCGTGCAGGTCGAAGCGTTCAACCAGACCCTGAAGTGTGGCGGTCAGCATTTGCATATTGCTGACGTGACTGTATGCCGTGTTACTGCGCACAAATGGGATCCTGTTACCGCCGATGATAGCTACTTTTAGAATATCGCTCATACTGGTGTCCCGTTAGCGTATTTAGTTAAGCCTATGCTTGTAATTAAATAATCTTCACGTTCACGATAAACGACTTGGCAATATTAACCAATGGCTTGATGGCGATTAATATTGTCATTCAGGTCAATTGTTTTGGCCGCTTTACCGTTACACTACTTTCTTATTAATTACTTTTTAGGAACCGCATCATGTCTGACGTTTATCTTGATTTAGCCAACTCAGGCATTGGCAAAAAAGTCTTTTCGGCTCTCGGACTACCCGAACCGGTTGCACTGGTGCGCGAAGACCCCCAGGCACCTCACCAACTGAGTGGTAGCCTGTTATTAGGTACCAGCACCGGCGCTCGGTTTACCGATATTATTACCAGTCTTTTGCAAGACACTGGCGTCGCGATGCTGAGGGATGCCCCGATGTCTGCTAGGCATCTAATTTTTGATGCATCAGGTATAGCTACTGCTGACGATAGTACCCAACTGTATGAATTCTTTCATCAGTATATTGCTAATCTAGATACCTGTGGTCGGGTTATCGTGGTTGGGTTGCAGCCGAGTAGTGCGGATAATCCCGAGCATGCTAGCTTACAGCGAGGGTTGCACGGATTTGTGAAGTCTTTGGCAAAGGAGATTGGTCGCAAGGGAGCTACCGCAAATTTACTGCTGGTCGGTAGCGGAGGCGAGATCGCCATAGCCGCACCCATACGCTTTTTACTGTCGGGTGGATCGGCATTTATGAATGCTCAAGTTTTAACTACAGCGCGGGCAGTCGCATCTATGGATGCTGACTGGCAACGACCACTGCAAGATAAGACCGTCGTGGTGACCGGCGCCGCGAGGGGCATAGGTCTGGCGATCGCCGAGGTGTTGACCCGAGACGGTGCGCGGGTTATCGGCGTCGATGTACCGCAGGCCGAAGACGAATTGAGGTCGAATATGGATAGGTTAAAAGGCCTTTCGCTGCCGTTGGATATTACTATTGAAGGTGCCGACGTGAAACTCTGTGATTACTGTCTTTCGTTAGCACCGACGCTTCATGGCGTTGTGCACAACGCAGGTGTTACGCGAGATAAAATGCTTTCGCGGATGAGCGAGCAGCAGTGGACGATGTTAATGCAAGTCAACTTGGGTGCGGTGCAGCGCATAAATGCCGCATTGTTGGCGACAGATTTATTGGATGACGGTGGCAAAATTGTCGGCGTGGCCTCGATTAGCGGTATCGCAGGTAATATTGGTCAAACTAATTATGCATTTTCAAAAGCTGCGGTGATCGGGGTGGTCGAGAATTTAGCGCCGCTCTGCGCCGCTCGTGGTATAACGATAAATGCCGTGGCACCGGGTTTTATTGAAACGCAGATGACTGCGGCGATTCCCTTTGTCACGCGACAGATAGGTCGCCGACTATCGTCGTTAGGGCAGGGTGGTATGCCGGTAGATGTCGCCGAGGTGATCGGCTTATTTGTCAGTCCTCAGGCGTCCGGAATTAACGGCAATGTCGTCAGGGTGTGTGGCCAGAGTTTGCTCGGTGCATAATTCATCCAACTCCGAGGCAGTCGTTATGTAAGACGGGCGCAGTGCGGGAGACACCGGTTGTCGATAATCACAAGGACTGCCGGACAGGGTTTAGACTGCGCAACCGCGATCCATGCCCAAAACGTGGAATACTCTTCCCATACCCATCCAGCCGGCAATGCAGTAGGTCAGGTCAGTTATTTCAGCGTCACTAAAAGCGTCTTTTAATTGCCCCCAAAATATCTCATCGCCGGCCAACTCGCGCGGTCTTTCGCCCATCGCATTGGCATACTCAACGGCGATGCGTTCGCGCGCACTGAGGTGCTGGTGTTGGCCGTCTAGCAACGCCTGATAAAACGCTTCGCTGGGGATTTCGCCATTTTCGATAACCCCGAAATGGATGCCCAATTGTTGGACATCGCGCGCGGCTCGCCAATTTTTACAAATAATACAGCCATTGATTATCGCGGTGGCCATGCGTGCGGCCTCAAATACCCTTAGCGGCAGTTTGCTGTGCGCGTAGATGGCATGCGCAAAGGCATTACCTGCGGCGGATATTTCTGGGGCATAAATATCCCCTGGCCCCGCCATTAAATTGGTCTCACCGGTGGCTGCAGGTATGGTAATACGCATAATAATTCTCCTTGTTATTGTTCTGACCAGGGGTCGCACGTTGACAGCTAGCGGCGATTTCAGATGAGTGTAGACTGGAAATGCCGCGGAAATTACTTGTTTTCTGTGCGCCACAGCGGGTTGACTAGTTGCGCTACTCAGCAGACTGTAGAGCAATTTAATCTGCCATTCTAGATTTTTATGCGGTTCACAGAGATTTAAGGCGTACATCCTGACGCACTCGTGTCTGAGATGCGATGATTGGGGTACGCGTATTTTGCAGCTTTCCTCTTGGAAATATGCCATTGACAAGTCAGTCTATAGCTCCGGCGTAGAACGGCGCAACGTCGTAGTTTACCTACGCAAACGTTTGCGACTGCAGGCATACTTGGCAGAATAAATAATCGCATAGCCATCGGTATCGGCGGCAAGATCACTGGCCTGCGCAACCGGAATCTTGACCTGCTGACTCAATTTTCCAATGATCGGATCAAAAATATAGGCATCGGTAAACTGATGGTCTGCGAAAATCCCCGGCGTGTACGAAAAAGACACTAAGTGTCTTGCGCGTTCATACTCTAGGCCAGTGATAGTACCCAGTGTTACGGTTTGGTCTGTCGAGTTAAAACGTAGCGTCACCCGGCCTGTGTCTGGCCGCTGCAACCTATTGTCGACGCCAAGACGCACCTCAGTCTTTTGTTGGCAGTCGAATTCGATCGTACTAGGAGCATCACTGCGTGCGCCTGCAAAGTCATAGCGGTCGTCAAACCGGGCGCTTTTTTCAAACTGCAGGGAGTCATCGAGGTTACCTGTGAAGGCACCCGCGATCTCCACGGCGGAGCCGCCTTTTAAATTATCATCACGGCCATTAAAAAATTTTAGGCCTAATAGTATGATAAAAACAACGAAAATTACCCAGGCCGATAGTGTCGGAAACCGCAATTTTCTAGTAGTTTCGTGGTCCTTCATAAAACGCTCATCAGGCAGACGAGTGGATACTTCAGCCGCTAAATTAGTTGTTGTTGCCCAGGGTTTCGGCTATCCGAATGAGTCGCTCTGCCGGGTCAGTCAACTCCAGTATGCATTGCATAATTTCTGCTTCGAAACGCAATATTTGAAAAATACCGAATGAGAATTCTTGTGCATCCATCGCCAACCAACTTTCGCGATCAAAACTATCAGTGTCGGAGGGTACTTGTCGCTCGAACAATTGACTAATTGTGTCGACAATGGCCGCCTGTTGCGGGACCAACTGGCTCGGCTCGTATGGCTCGTCATGCAGCATAGAACAGCTACCAATTCGATATGGCAAGGTTTGGATTTCGCGATCGAGCACAAGCCTGTGGCGCATGCTAATGTTGACATATATCCTACCGTCCTTTGCGCGTTTTAAAATTTGGCACGGCCCAGCACTAAAAATCTCTTGCGGCTGATAGGTCGCTTGATTGGTTTTTAAGGCACGCGCTATAGGCTGAGGTTTTTTCGCCGGGCTAATTTGTTTTTTCACATGGGATACTGCAATCATCCGATCTCGCTCGACACATTCGTCGATCATCTTGCGATATCTGGGTTCAAAAATATGTAGTGGCACAATGGTGCCTGGAAAGCTCACCTGATTTGGTAAAGGAAATATAGCGACGTCTAAAAAGCTGCTCACAATCTACCCATTAGCGAAAAAAATGTAGGGTCGTATCAGTATTTTCGACCGGCTCAACACTATCGTAATATTTGCTGCTGCAGATGTCGAAATTTTTTGCCTCTTAAGCTATCAAAATGCCAGCAGTTTGGAATTGCCAGTAACTTGGCTGTTTGTGTAATCTAGTCGTACGACCTATAGCTGCACCGGAGTAATTGTGCTATTGGCTATATGGATTTGTAAATCGATCGGATATGCTGTGTGTGAAAACGCAATAGAATTTGCGAAAAGTTGCTTGGAGATATTTTTAATGCGACGCTTAACACGATTGTATCTCATGCTATTTTTTTTATTGTCGGTCGGCTGCGGTAGTGGCTCAAATATGCGCGATTCTTCTCCAAACCCTTTGCCGGCTGCTGCTAAAGCGCCTACCAGCTATTTTATTGGCGGTTCTATCACTGGATTGCAAGGCCGCCAAAATATTCTCCTAGTACTCGATGGGCAAATCTTAACAACCAATACTAATGGAAGTTTTACCTTTGACGTTGAACTTGAGACTGGGGTCGACTACAGAGTCGACATCGTTAGTGAACCGCCGCGCACTGACTGTCAGATCGAGAATGCCAGCGGCACGCTAGCCGAGCAAGATATAGACAACGTGCAAATAGAGTGCAGCACCGATGCCAGCGCCGAACTATTTTCACTGGATCGCCTTCACAAGATTCGCTTGAGTATGACGGTGGACGAATGGCGAGCATTTGAATTGGACACTATCAGGGCCAAGTATGCCGGTCGGGACGCCAATGGCATTGGGGGCTCTTTGGTGAACACGGCCCATAGTGAGGTCTACCGGCAGGTTGATTTTGCCTATTTAGACGCAGCGGGCGCGATCATTCAGCAGGTCGAAAAAGTCGGTTTCAAAATGCAGGGAAATACCAGTCGACAATACCCAGTCGATGAGAAGAGTTCGCCACAGCGGCCGCGACGATTTAGCTTTTCAATAAAATTTGACGAGGAGTTTGACGAGGACGAAAGTGTCTACGCATGCATTGATTACAACGGGTTGCCAAAGGCAGTTGCGGGCTTTCCATGTGGGATGAGAGTTGCCCAAAATATACCAGAATACCCGGCCGCGGACGGCCGTAAGTTTATGGATATAGAGAAGTTGCGCTTCAGATTTAACCGCACTGATCCAAGTTATCAGCGCGAGGTATTGGCACATCAGCTACTCGATGAAATGGGCGTGCCGGCGGCCCGAGCGACCCATGCGCAGGTCGAATTAGTCATCACCGGAACACCGCAACAAACGCTTTTCGCAAATGCGCTGCCGCAAACCTACAATCTTGGCGTGTTCAATATGCTGGAGCAGATCGACAAGCCATTTTTAAAACTCTATTTTGGTGAAAATGGCTATTTATTTAAGGTTGGTGCCCCGGGTAATCTGTCGGAACCGGACGTTGTCGACACCGGCTGTACCCCCTACGAGGATTCAGAGATCTCCAGAAACGCTAATTTTTGTGTAGTCGGCGTTGAAAAATCTGATCCAGATACTGCTCTCGAGTGGTTGGGAGTGGAAAATTATCTGAACCCCGAATTTGTCAACGCCGATATCAATGGCGATTCTGCACCGATAAGCAGTTCCCAGTTTTTCCCCTACCAACCGAGCTATGATTTAAAAACTAAAAAGAAGTCATTACTAGAAGCACGAGCAGCACTCGTTGGCTTTGCGCAGTTTTTACAAAGCCGCCCCAGTGCAAACGCCTTAGCCGAGCGCTTTGATGTGCCTGCTTTTATTACTGCGCAAGCTGTCGAAATTGTAATTGGGGCGGTCGACCACTATGTCCGAGTGGCGAATAATTACTATCTCTTCTTTAACGAATCGACCGATAAGTGGGTGTATGTGCCGACCGATTTTGACTACACCTTGATCGATGTGACAGGGCCGCAATGCAAAGCCGACCCCAGCCAACCGGTGTGTAATCAGTTTTTTAATGTCGAGGCGTTTTCCGACTTGATATCTACGACTGCTTTTCCATTAGACAGTCGGCCGCATTGGGCGGGAGAGTTTTTCTATAATAATTATCCACCGATCCTATGGGATTTGATATTTGCCGAAAAATCTTATCGCACGTCGCTCTATGCAGAAATTGAACGCATGTTGCGGACAAGCTTCGACTGGTCACGTATTCAACCCCTCTTATTGGCCCGGAAAGATCGTTTACACCAGGCCATTATCGCTACCGATGCGGCTGATGCGGTTGATAATATCGGTGGCCCAGATTGTGCTCAGCGCTATAATGCGGACGAGATAGACGGCGCTTCGGCGACTTTTTGTAATCCGAGTAGAGCCTCGATAAAACGTTTTATCGAAGGTCGACGAGAGACTTTGTTAGACGAGATTACGCGACAAAATTGAAATTTTCGGGTCACCTCGCAACGCCACTGTTCAGATGCCGGTGGGGTAAACATTGAGTTTGCAGAGGCTTTGAGTATGGCAAGATTAAATAGGCGGCTGCAGCGCGTCAAAGAGGACATTATCGATCCGCATTATCACTTGTGGCGAGGTAAAACCGACGACGATTACGGCCTCGCCGATCTCTGGTTGGATACCGACACAGGGCACAATATTATCGGTACGGTATTTGTCGAGTGATCGGCTTATTATCGCAGTGCAGGGCCGAATAGTTTGCGGTCGATTTCCGAGACCGACTGTGCGGTGGCTGCAGCTGAAAATTCGGTGTGCGATC
>JAPKCN010000285.1 GCA_028822945.1 Porticoccaceae bacterium
CTCGCTTATGGTCCTGACTGGTAGCCATTGGAAGAACGTTCTGACCATCCACCATGACAATAAAACTCGCCTCTTCGCCATCTAGATATTCCTCAATAACCACCTGGTGACCCGCTTTACCAAAAACATTTTCCGACAACATGTCGATAATTGCATGTTCTGCTTGATCGAGGTCGGTAGCCACAATGACGCCTTTACCTGCGGCAAGACCGTCGGCTTTAACCACGATCGGTGCACCTTTTCTGCGGACGTAGGCAATTGCTGCGCGACTGTCCGTGAACGTCTTGTAGTCTCCGCTTGGTATCTTGTGACGGGCCAGAAAATCCTTACTAAAAGCTTTCGAGGCCTCTAGCTGCGACGCACCTTGTGTCGGCCCAAAGATAGCCAATTGGCGCAGTTGAAAAAAATCGACTATACCGTCGACTAATGGCTGCTCGGGTCCGACAATAGTCAAACCCACCGATTGATCCTCTGCAAACTGAGCCAGCCCGCTAAAATCTTCGATCTCGAGAGCGACATTTTCAATCCCGAGTTCCAACGCAGTGCCAGCGTTTCCCGGCGCCACATAGACTTTTTCGACGCCTGCGCAGCTCAGGGCTTTCCATGCGAGTGCATGTTCGCGCCCACCACTACCAATCACTAATACATTCATGCTGTCACTGCTCTCAACTTGTCGACGTGGAATTGTATCAGAGTGCTGTTAATTTTCGCTTGAAAAAGCCTACTGATCTCTTAGTTGGTCATCTAACCGTCAGGATTAACGCATTAGAGGCACGGATGGTTTACACTAATACCTGAATAACGCGCAAAAAAAAGTGCTAAATGCTTCGTCTTTTACCCAAGCAGTGATCGCCGATTATCAGTAGACAATTGGCCGGCGTCGCGAAACATTGAGAATAACTATGTCAGACTTGCAAATATCGCCGGTTATTATGTGGTTTCGGCAAGACCTGCGCCTGCGCGACAATCCCGCCTTGACTAAAGCTTGTGTGCGGGGTCATGTGATTCCAATATATATTTTAGACGACGTCAATGCCGGTGACGATAAAATTGGCGCTGCCAGCCGCTGGTGGCTCCACCACGCACTGGATTCACTTAATCTCGCTCTACAAGGAAAGCTACAATTTTATTGCGGCGATGCCGGCGAATTGCTGCCGGCATTGGTCGAGCATTTCGGTGCGCACGCCGTTTATTGGAATCGTTGTTATGAACCCTGGCGATTGTCGCGCGATAGCCGTTTAAAAACCGATTTGCGTGCCAGCGGTGTCGAAACATACAGTAGCAACGGCAGCGTGCTTTGGGAACCTTGGCAGATATTAAAAAAAGACTCTACTGCCTACAGAGTCTTTACCCCCTATTACCGTCGTGGTTGCTTATCAGCCCCTGTACCTCGGCGACCGCTCCCTATTGCTATTGCCCAGTTAGCGCAAGTCGATCGCTGTGCCAACAGCGTGAGCTTAGCGGATCTCGAGCTATTACCAAATATCGCGTGGGACGTGCCATTGCGCGACTGCTGGGAAATAACTGAGGAGGGTGCCCATCGGCGTTTAGACGATTTTGTGGGGAGCCATCTCGAGGATTACCGCGATGGCCGGAATTTCCCCACCCGCCCAAATGTATCTCGCTTGTCACCGTACCTACACTTTGGTCAAATATCGGTCAATAGCGCGTGGTATAGCGCTCAAGAGGGTGCTGACTATGCCGGTGACGGAACCGGTTTAGATACTTTTCTCAGTGAACTGGGGTGGCGCGAATTCTCGTATTACTTGCTCTATCATTTCCCCCAGCTTCCGCGAGAAAATTTGCAGTCAAGATTTGATATTTTTCCATGGAAAACCGACGCAACAGCCTTAAAGGCTTG
>JAPKCN010000094.1 GCA_028822945.1 Porticoccaceae bacterium
ATGGCTATTACAACGAACCTGTCGCTATACAATCATTATTAGTCGCCGAAATCAAACGAATGAAACCATCAGTTGGCGTAATTCTTTGGCGCGGCTAGCTTTCTGGTTTTTTAGCGCGCAGTATTTGCTCTACTGGAGCACAGCCTGTAGGCTAGATTTTTACTTTAATCCGCGCGCCTAGAGTCTTTCAACATCGGCGTGACACTCAGACTATGGGGCAATTGAAGTCTATGCAGCCAGAGCATTTGGATGTTGTTATTGTCGGCGCTGGGCTATCCGGCATTGGAGCGGCTTGTCACCTCACCGAAAAGTGTCCCCAGCGAAACTACACCCTACTCGAAAGCCGCGCTGCGATCGGCGGCACCTGGGATCTGTTTCGCTATCCGGGTATTCGCTCGGATAGCGACATGCATACCCTCGGTTACAGCTTTAAACCCTGGGAGGGCGCCAAGGCGATCGCCGACGGCGCTTCGATACTCGAGTATGTTCGACAAACTGCCGATCAACACGACGTTTATCGAAAGGTTCGCTTTGGTCAGACTCTGGTTGCGGCGAATTGGTGCAGTCGGACCTCTTGTTGGACGCTTAAAGTCGCTCAGAAAAATGCCGTGGACATTACCCTGAGCTGCAATTTCTTGTACATGTGCTCAGGCTATTACAGCTATCAGCAGGCGCACGACCCGCAACTACCAAATATTAAAAGCTTTGCTGGGCGCGTGGTGCATCCGCAGTTCTGGCCGGAGGACATAGACTATCGCGACAAAAAAGTAGTGATTATTGGATCTGGGGCTACCGCCGTAACCTTGCTCCCGGCAATGGCCGAGACTGCTGCCAGTGTGGTGATGTTGCAGCGCTCGCCAAGCTATGTAATTTCACGTCCCTCCGAGGACTGGTTTGCTAACACTCTGCGCAAGCTATTGCCGGCCACATGGGCCTATAGTCTGACACGCAAGCGCAATACTCTCTATCAAGAGGCGCTTTACAAGTTCACCCGCTACGCCCCGCAGTTCGTTAAAAAAGGTTTGTTGGCCAAAGTGCGCAATGAATTGGGCGACGCTTACGACGTCGACCGGCATTTTACGCCGTCTTATAACCCCTGGGATCAGCGCCTATGTTTGGTTCCGGATGGCGATTTATTTGCCGCACTGCGCGCCGAGCGTGCGTCTGTGGTCACCGATCAGATCGAATATTTTACGCAGACCGGTCTGCAATTGGCATCTGGGGATCATCTCGACGCCGATATTGTGGTTACCGCGACTGGTCTAAAGTTAGTGGTGCATGGTGGGGCAGCTTTTTCAGTCGATGATGAGGTAGTCGATTTTGCTAAATTGTGGACATACAAGGGCCTAATGGTTTCGGATGTACCTAATATGGTGTCGACCTTTGGTTACGTCAACGCGTCTTGGACGCTGCGTGCCGACCTAATCGCCGAGTGGGTTTGCCGCACCCTCAACTATATGACCGCGACCGAATCGGCAAGCGTGGTACCGCGCGTGCCCGAGGCGCTGTTAAATATGCCATCGAGAGATTGGATAGATAGTTTTTCTGCGGGTTATATCAGCCGCGTTATGCATTTATTTCCGCAACAGGGCGACAGCGCGCCATGGATAAATCCACAGGATCTTCGCGCCGATCGCAAACTCTTTAAGCAGCCATTGGAAAGCGACAGTGCGCTGCAGTTTAAGGTCTAAAAAATATGTTATTTTGAGCGTGTGCTTACCCTTTTTGCGTAGTATTTTAGCAGTCGAAAAGAGTATTATGCAGTGCATACACGTGTCCGCTAGGCCAAAAATACCTGCAACGCTGTTGTAATCTTGATCGGTGTTTACGATCAAACCTTGGGGGATAAAAATATTAAAAAAATTATTGTCGGATTATTAATGCTGGTTGTTGCTGCGAGCGGATTTGCGGTTTACAAATATCGTCAGGCAACGTCTAGCTTTATTGCCTTAACCGAGGAGAATCTCGCCGCTTTAGAGGTCGAAACCGCCGCGCAAAACGAGGTGGCTTTTATGAGACCGAAACCGCGCGCGATGCTGTTGCAGGCCCCCAATACCGACAAAAATCTGTATTTTGGCGATTTGCATGTTCACAGTTCACTATCGTTTGACAGCTATCTTTTTGGCAATCGCAACGACCTCGACCAAGCCTACGCATTTGCCAAGGGCGAGCCGCTAAAAACGCTGGCCGGAGAGATCTTGCAGCTGTCCAGACCGCTTGATTTTGTCGCTATCACCGATCATTCCGAGAGCTTTTGGATGATGGACGTTTGCTTTAACGGCACTAATTTACCCCAGGCGATGGCCGACTTTTGTGCGGGGTTTGGTAATCCGTCGCTGAGCTTTTTTTTGACAGCGATGAATTTGGGAATTGACAGGCCCCTGCAGATACCAGATTTCCTGTGCGAACTGATTGACGGAGACTGCACCGCACGGGCGGCGATTGAACAGGGCCGCCCTATGTGGGAACTGATCAAGGCGAAGGCTGAAGAGTACAATCAGCCCGGCGTTTTTAGCGCCTTTGCAGCGTATGAGTATTCACCGCCGCTGGCGGGCACCGGCAAGCTCCATCGCAATGTCATTTTCCGTAATCAGCATACCAGCACTTACGCCTACTCGGCCTTTGATGCCCGCACGGCACCCATTCTTTGGCAGACACTCGAGGACGATTGCTCCGGCGATTGTGAGTTTTTGACCATACCGCATAATTTAAATAAAACTTGGGGCCTAGCCTATGCGCAACAGACTATCGATGGCGATATTTACAGTCGCGAGGATTGGGAGCGCCGTGCGCGCTTCGAGCCACTGATCGAGCTCTATCAAATCAAAGGTAATTCCGAATGTGCCATCGGCCTATATACAACTGACGAAGAGTGCGCATTTGAACAGTTTTTGCCAATCTGTGCCGAGGGCGAAACACTGGGTTGTATCCACCCTACATCGATGGCCCGCGACGGGCTGAAAAGTGGTCTTGAGATGCAAGAGGCAATGGGTATTAATCCGTTCCAGCAGGGCTTTATCGGGGCTACCGACACCCATAATGGCAATCCCGGTGATACCGAGGAGTATGATTTCCGCGGCGCTGCCGGGCTGTTTACCTCGCCCGCTGCCAAGCGTTTGGCACTGAGGGTAACTAATCGTATGCCACTGTTGCGCAGCCCCGGCGGTTTGGCGGGCGTATGGGCGATCGAGAACACCCGCGATGCGCTATTCGACAGCATGCAACAGCGCGAGGCATACGCCACCAGTGGCACGCGCATTCGCCTGCGTTTTTTTGCCGGTGATGGCCTCACGGTGCAGATGCTCGATAGCCCCAACGGCGTCGCTAGCGGCTATGCGAATGGCGTTGCAATGGGGGGTCAGTTGACTTTGACGGGGGCGGGCGAGCCAACATTTATGGCACTTGCCGAGATGGATCCAATGACTGTGCCACTCGATCGAATGCAAGTGATCAAGGGCTGGGTCGACAACGGTCAACGCTACGAAAAGATCGTTGACGTAGCGTGTTCGAATGGGCGCCTGCCGGATAACGATGGCCGCTGTGCCGATTTGGATGCGCCGGTGGATCTGACCAACTGCCAGCCCGCCGAGAGTCGAGGTGCCGCGCAATTGTCGGCGGTATGGTCGGACAGCGACTACGATCCGGCGATTAGTGCTTTTTACTATGTACGGGTACTTGAAGTGCCAACCTGTCGCTGGAGTACTTATGATGCTCTGCGTTTGGGGCGAGAACTGCCAACGACAGTGCCGCCGACACAGCGCGAGCGCGCTTGGTCGTCGCCGATCTGGCTGACACCGGAGGCGTCGTAAAATGCCCCAACGTGAAAAAAGTATGGGGCTGTAACAAAAGGTGAGGATCATTAAAATAATTTAGAGAACTGACTGTCTAGGCATATACGTAGTGATTGATGTATAAATAAATATAATCAATGGCGCTGAAAGCTGGAGCTAATAATAGTATCGGTTTGACTGCAAAGTCTGCCAGCAGTCGGGTTGATTTCAACTCGCCGAGCGTCAACAGTGGAGAGTACCTTGGGTCTGAGTGAGCGATTGATGAAATACTTTAATAAAAAGGCGTCGGACTCGACCGACAAAAACCACACGCGGTTTAGAAATGATATCTGCAATCACTGGGATCTAGACTACTTGTCGCTAGAGCAACTCGAAGAGCAGTTGCAGGCCGACGAGGTCGAGACCACGATCGTTAGAAAAACGAAAGACACCTAGACTAATACTTGACCAGCGAACAATCTACGTCGTTTGCTACATCCACAAACGCAGTTTTACACGCAATTTGGTAAGCTCTATCGCAAGGCTCGACAGACCGCCGTAAGAATAAGGTTAACAGCTACTTTGGATGTTCCAACGAGGGCCAAACCGGCGATTGTATAGACGCCGATAACGAACACAAACCGGAGTGTAAGATGGCCAGACATCGCGGGGTATTTAAACCTGATCAGGCTGCGCCGTTTGAGCTATCGCGCAGTAAAATCGAAAAGTTCGTGAAGTGCCCAGCATGTTTTTGGTTGGAAAAAGTCAAAGGGGTAAAATTCCCATCCATGCCACCTTGGAATATAAACACCAATACCGATCGGTTGTTAAAGCGCGACTTCGATCAGTACCGCGGCCGCTCGACCCACCCGTTGTTGGCTGATAATGGCTTGGGGCACCTGATACCTTTTAGCCACCCTGATCTAAATAAATGGTTGTCGGCCCTACACTTTGGCGCGGCTGGTTACTTTCATACAGTGCACCAGCCGACACAGATACTGGTCGGCGGTGGCCTCGACGACGTCCTCTACAATTCGGACACTGGTGAGCTTCACATTGTCGATTTTAAATCGACCTCTAATCAGGCCAAAGAGCCCAAGCCACCCAATCTGTATGGGTATTGGAAGGGCGCGTACAAGAGGCAGATGGACATATACACCTGGGTGCTAAGGCGCAAGGGCTTTTTGGTCAGCGATCTCGGCTATTTTATCTATGTCGATGGTTTGCATGTCGATATCGATGGGATGATCGACTCCGATACGGAGACCGCAACCATGACCTTTGCAACCAGTATTTTGCCCTATCACGCAAACACTGGCTGGATTGAGCCCACGCTTATCGAGATCCAATCACTGTTGCATAGTCCGACTTGTCCAGACCACCATGAAAAATGCGAGGATGGCGCTTTTATCCGCCAAGTCAATCGGGTACTGACGGTGGATTGACGCCTAAATTAAGCTGTCCAAGCCGAGGACTAAAAGACCAAGGCCGGCACTCCAAAGCGCGCAGGCGAGTATGTCGAGTAGGGTAAACTTGACTGGGCGGGTACCGGCCGCACCCACCAGCAACGGCACGATGCTGCGGACTGCTGGAACCAAGCGCCCGAGCAGCACAGAGTAAGTGCCATATTTGACAATAAACGCTTCGCCTCGCTGCAGTTGAGTAGCGCGCTTTTGTGCGAACTCGGTATCTTGAAACTTCGGTCCGAGCCAGCGGCCGAGGTAAAAACCTAGGTGATCCGACAGGCAGGCACCGCTAAACGCAAGCGGCAACATCAACCATAGACTCATCCACTGCTCGGAGAAGAGCAAGGTACATATGCTCAGCAATATAGCCCCAGAGGTAAATAAGCCAACTCCGGGGCAGGCCTCGAGAAACGCCAATCCGAGTACCAATATCCAAGCGTGGTGCCGACACAGGTTGAGCCAGTTGATGATTAAATCGTCGATGAATACCCTCCTAGGGCCGATGCGGCAGAATAACATATGAAATGCTGTGGATCGCTATTACTCGCGCTCCGCAGTCAAAGTCAAATTTTCGCTTGTAGCTGGGCGCTTCTTTGTGCCGAGTTGAGTCCAAGTGTGGTTAATGTGTTAAATCCTGGAATTATTGCCTAACGCGAGCGACGCTATATTGCAATGGAGCCCTAGCGGGTGCGACAGGGACAACAGCGAAAATTCAGTAAGCGGTTTGAGTATTCGTTTTCAAGAGCTTGCGCGGTCGGCGATTGCACTTATTGGATCGCCACATCATTGCACAAGTGTTCGAGTTATATGTGGAGTGCAGTTCAATCGTATTAATCTAGATGCTGCAACGGGTGTGATCCGGCAGTCGGTAGGTTATTGTCTTTGTCGCCAGTCGACTGCTTCTTGGAGGCTATGTCTAGACAATCGGAGAGTAACCCAAACGCGGTGTCAGCGGTTTTTGGCTCAGTCGATGTAATACAGATTGGTGCAAGTTCTTGGCTATAAATCTCGATTGCCGAACTGGCGCCATCGAGAGCATAAAAAATACTATCCGGCGGCACTTCGGTGAGTTTGACTGAGATATTGAGTAGAGTCTTCTGGTGGGTGCTGTCGGGGACCAAAAATGCCTCACATACGACTTTTAGACGTGTGTTGCGATGCGTTTTGCAGTCGTCGATTTGCGAGAGGGATACTTGCCTTATAGAAGCAGTCTCGGCGTCGCTTTGCACGTCTGTGTTAAATAACACCGTCGCAAGCGCGCACGTCTTGACCATCGAGTCGTGGCCGTCGATGTCGCCGGAGGCGTCGGTCTCGGTGATACCAAGTTGCTGACAAATTTCCAGCGCTTTTTCTAGTGGACACCTGGTTTGCTCCATCCGCGTGAGAATCAGATTGCAGGTCGAGTTTAATACACCGCGGAAGCCTGTGATGCGCGCCCCTCTGAGGCAGTGTTTAGTGAGGTTAAAGATTGGTACACCATCCATTACTGCAGACTCAAATAGAAACTGCGGCAGCGCTGTATCTGGCGATAGGGTGCGCTGGCTGCCCCAAGCTTTAAGGCGACCGCGGCAGCCATGCACCACTGCAGCCTTGTTTGCACTGACTAAATACAAACCATTTTTGAGAGCGTCTTCTGCGAGATTCAGAGCTGGTTCGGCGTTGCGGTAATTGATCGGGATAGTCTCTATAACAATATCCACGCCATAGGTCTGCTGAAGTACCTTCATAGAGGGCAGCGACTGGTCGATGGAGAATGAATAATTGTATTGAGCATACTCGCTGAGCAGTCAGTCATAGTCTAGACATGCCAACGGCGCAAGATTGTACGCGAAGCCTTTGCGGCGGGTATATACGCAAGCGATATCAAACTTTACGGCCTGATTGTCCAATAAGTCTTTAGATTTACTGCGCAACAATCTAACAAATGCCTGTGCAACGGCGCCAAAACCGATTAGTGCGA
>JAPKCN010000095.1 GCA_028822945.1 Porticoccaceae bacterium
TACACAGTGGTCGCCAAAGGTTTATATTTCGATAAATAGCTTTTTTGCCACATTTATCTTGGCGATATAGTCATTCGGAACCACCTTGTATTCCGCCATGACGATTAAATAACTGGTTACGTCAAAGGTCTGCCAGTCGATCGTCGGTTATGCCCTAGGCGCAAAAGTAGGCCGTAGAATTGGGGTACGATGTAAACCGTGGGATAAAGCTTTCGTTGATTTAATCGCAAAACTCCTACTTAAGTTAAAAAACTAGTTTTTTTTGCGCGGCGATCTACTCTAGCGACGGAAGAAGGAGCACCGATAAAATAAGCAGTGTTTTGTTGATCTTTACTATGGCGGTCATCGGGTTGACTGCGGTGACATTGCGAACACTGCATCTAGCCCCACTGCTGAGCCTAGGTCCGCGGAGATTCGCAGGTTAAAGTTAGCACCGAGTTATAATCGGGCTAAAAAACACCAGCTTAGCGGTGTGCGCGGAAAAAAATACTCGATAGCGTCGCCGACCTCTGCGCACATAGTAGAATTATAGAGTTCGTGAATGAGGCGTTGGCTGCCGCCGTGATCGCGCAGATTTAGGCGTAAGACGTCAAAGCCATTGTTGAGTAAATACTCGCTGTGGTCACCTGGCAAGTGGATTTGGTTGAGCCCTCCCAACGTTGGAGTAAAATCACTACTGCGCTATTTTGACCTGCACATCGGTCGTAGCTAGCCATTAATTGAGTGCCATCTTCGGCCGTCAGAATCATCGGCTCGGAGTTGAGCGTTTCGAGTAATTTGGCGGCGCGATTTTTTTGTGGACCGAGACTATTCACGATACTCTAAACGTGTGGGTTTTTAAGTTATATAGGCTGAGAACAAGTGCTGGAGTGGCACATTTTATATGCTATTTAACTAAAGATGTGTAACATGTGGGAAGGCATGTTGCGGTGTAATTATGTCACTGCGAAGGGCGCGCGAGCTTTGCAATACCGAGCGCAAGAACGCTTGCTTCACAGACACAAAGGGCTGAGTCTTATGGGATTAAACATGAGTCAATCAAGAGTGATTTGGACGCCGTTGTTGTTCGCATGTTTAATGTACGCAATATCGTTCCATGCCGGCGCCGTCGACAATATTGAGATGGCCGATGCGGCGGCAAAAAACTCGATTATTGAAAAGCTTCGTGCACTCGATGACTTAGATGCTAGTGACTATGGTATTCGTCATAATTGCATCAAAAATAGCCGTATTCGGAGTATCCGTTTTGAGGATGATCAGACGGCGATTGTCGACGTTGGTAGGAGCCGGCAGGTTATCTTAACCCTGCGTAAGAAGTGTCCAGGTATTAAGCAGCGCCCATACATACATCGATCGCGGTTGGACTCGCTGTGTGCTAGATATGATCGGTTTGAGATTCTAGAAAGTGGTTTGCAATGTCAAGTGGAAACTCTCGAACCGTATATGAGACTGGAAAATGATGCTCGTTAAACGATTGAAAGGCCGATTACTAAAATACGTCCATACAATTGGCTACTCTTTAACGATTTTTGGTTTAATTTTTTTGACGCCCTCTTGGGCTGAGGTTAGTTTAGGCGATAATACCCAAATTACATGGCGGGGTAGCTGGCAGCAGGGTGGTTTGCTAGTGGGTCGAGTAGACCCAGAGATCGACGTTCGCTATCGGGATTTCAGCTTACCCAGAACCTCTAACGGAGACTTTTTGCTAGGCTTGTCACGCGATGCCGATGCCCATCTAGAGTTAGTGTTAGGCGCTGCAGGTCGAATGAAGCGTACGCTGAGCTTCGATGTTGCAACCCGCAGTTACGATATACAGCGTATCGAGGGTATAGCGCAAGATCGCGTGACGCCTCCAAAGGCGGTTTTGGCGCGTATCGACAGTGAAGCTCGAGAGGTTGTCGCAGCACGAGCACAGCTTAGCCCCAGCGAGGTTTTTATGGGCGGGTTTGAAGCGCCTATGCGGCGCCCTTTGACCGGTGTTTATGGCAGTCAAAGGGTCTACAATGGGGTGCCGAAAAGCCCTCATTACGGTGTCGACTACGCGGCGCCCACGGGCGCCAAAGTGTTAGCGCCTGCTGCCGGCGTAGTAACGCTCACACACAGCGACATGTTCTATTCGGGGGGGACGTTGATCATCGATCATGGTCATGGACTGAGTTCAAGTTTTTTACACCTAAGTGCTATATTGGTGGCGCCGGGTGATAATATCGAGCGCGGGCAGTTGATTGCGGAGGTCGGCGCCAGTGGGCGGGCCACTGGGCCGCATCTCGACTGGCGGATGAACTGGCGCGATGTGCGCATCGATCCGTTACTTGTGTTGCAGGCTCTGCCAATTTTGAATCAGTAAGTGTGCTGTTGTTTTGGTTAGGTTGTCATAGCGACTGGCGGTGATTTTCATTACAATGAAGCATCCCTAGAATAGTGATTTTCATGGACAAAAAAATACTTAGCATTCTGGTCTGTCCACTGAGTAAAGCGCCACTAGTATACGATAAGCAAAATCAGGAGCTCGTTTGCGCCGCCAGTGGTCTGGCCTATCCAGTTCGCGACGGGATCCCGGTGATGCTCGAATCTGAGGCGCGGCTGATGACAGCAGACGAAAAACTGAAAAAAGTGTCGCGAGGTGTCGACTGAAAAAATATGTGACGTGGCAGCGTTTTGGCTACTAATCGGAGATTGCCCGCATGAGTGACTCGCAAGTCAGTCTGTTTACTCGCATTATTAATAGCGAAATTCCAGCAGACATTGTTTATGAAGATGATCAGTGCATTGTAATCAACGATATAGCGCCGCAGGCGCCGGTGCACATGTTGGTGATCCCACGAAAGCCACTGGCGAGACTTGTCGACGCCGTGAAGGACGATGAAATGATTATGGGTCATCTGCTTTGGGTTGCGGGCGAAGTTGCGCGGATGCGTGGTATAGAGAATGCTTTTCGACTGGTGATCAATAATGGCGCTGGCGCTGGGCAGACAGTTTTTCATCTTCACTTACACGTTCTCGGCGCTAAGCAGTTCCACGAAACAGACCTAACAACACTATAACTCGAGCTCCGAGCTCATCAATTGGAAGCCATCATGAAGAGTGCTGATATTCGCAGTGCGTTTTTAGAGTATTTTGCCGGTCAACAACACCGGATAGTTGCCAGCAGTAGCTTGGTGCCGGCTAATGATCCGACTCTGCTATTTACTAATGCCGGTATGGTGCAGTTTAAGGATGTATTCTTGGGGGCAGACCACCGCGATTATGTGCGCGCAGTTTCGTCACAGCGGTGCGTGCGTGCCGGAGGCAAGCACAACGACTTGGAGAATGTAGGTTATACCGCGCGGCACCATACGTTTTTTGAAATGCTCGGTAATTTTAGTTTTGGCGATTACTTTAAACGCGATGCTATTCGCTTCGGCTGGCAGTTTTTAACCGAGGTGTTGGGATTACCCGCTGAGCGCCTCTGGGTCACGGTTCACATTAGTGACGATGAGGCGGCTGCGATCTGGATTGACGAGATTGGCATCGATCCCGCGCGCCTATCGCGACTCGACGAGGATAACTTTTGGCAGATGGGCGATACCGGCCCTTGTGGCCCCTGCACCGAGATTTTTTGGGATCATGGGGAAGATATTGCTGGTGGGCCACCCGGCAGTCAAGACGATGACCTAGACCGTTACATTGAAATTTGGAATCTGGTATTTATGCAGTATGAGCGCGACGCCAGCGGCAGTATGACCGCCTTACCCAAACCCTCGATCGATACCGGTATGGGATTGGAGCGGATTGCGGCGGTCATGCAGGGCGTGCACAACAACTATGATATCGACTTATTCCAACATCTGATCAAGGCAGCTGCGCAGATAATCGGGTGTAACAATCTGCATGAAAATTCCCTCAAGGTGGTGGCCGATCACATCCGCTCCTGCGCCTTTTTGGTGATTGATGGTGTGTCGCCTTCCAACGAAGGGCGCGGTTATGTATTGCGAAGGATCTTGCGGCGGGCGCTGCGCCACGGCCATAGTTTGGGAGCTAAAGGACTATTTTTTCATCTCTTAATTCCGGCTTTGTCCGAGGTTATGGGCGATGCCTACCCAGAACTTAGGACACAGCAGGATAAATTGTCAGCCGTAATTCGCGCCGAAGAAGAGCAATTTGCGCGCACCCTCGACAAGGGGATGGGCGTTCTTGAGACTGCTTTGGCCGGCTTGTCGGGTGAAACCTTGCCGGGAGAATTAATCTTTCAACTTTATGATACTTACGGGTTCCCGACCGATCTGACCAATGATATCGCCCGAGAGCGTGGTCTAGCCTTGGATATGCCAGGCTATGAGCAGTGTATGCAGGAACAGCGTGAGAGAGCGCGTGCAGCCAGTCAATTTGGCAGTGATTATAGCGATGCTATACGCATTGATGGGCGCACTAAGTTTGTCGGTTACAGCGCGCTAGAGAACCGAGGGAAAGTGCTTGGCCTACAGAGCGATGGGCATATCATAGACCGGTCGGAGGAAGGCAGTGAAGTAATTGTAGTGCTCGATCAATCGCCATTTTATGCCGAGTCGGGTGGGCAAGCTGGGGATCGAGGTTATCTATCGACAGATAGCGCCAAGGTAGAGATTTACGATTGTAAAAAGGCCGGCGATCACCATTTACACTTTGGCAAAGTGCTGATGGGTAGTTTGGCAGTGGGTGATCGTGTTGATGCGCGCGTCGATCGCGAGTCGAGGAACGCGACATGCTGTAACCACTCTGCGACGCACCTGCTGCATGCTGCCCTGCAAGAAGTGCTTGGAGAACATGTCCACCAGCGTGGATCGCTAGTTGATAGTCAGCGTCTGCGCTTTGATTTTTCGCATAGCGAATCTGTGACCGGTGATCAATTGCGTGCGGTGGAGAGCAGTATGAACGCTTATGTTTTCGCCAATACCGCAGTCGAAACCAATATTATGTCGATGGATGAAGCGCATGACCTCGGTGCTATGGCGCTGTTCGGAGAGAAATATGGCGATACGGTGCGTGTGGTGCGTATGGGTGGCGATTACTCGCTAGAGCTTTGCGGCGGTACCCACGTGCAGCGCACTGGCGAGATTGGCACCGTGCGCATTTCTGCCGAGTCTAGTGTCGCCTCAGGGATACGCCGGATTGAGGCGGTCAGCGGCGCGTGCGCGCTGGCACATACGCATCACGCCGAGGCCATACTCGAGGATGCTGCCGGCGCACTCCGCGCATCGAGAGACAATGTTGCTGAACGTGTAAAAGCTCTCATAGACGATAACAAACGTTTACAAAGGGATATCCAGATACTACAGAGCAAGCTTGCCGATGCGTCTGGCAGCGATTTAATGGCGAACATACGCAATGTAAAGGGCTTGTCGGTGCTTGTGTCTGTAGTCGAGGTTGCCGATGCTAAGGGCTTGCGCGCCGTGGCTGATCAGGTGCGCTCAAAAATACAGCGCGGAGCCTTTGTGCTGGCCGCAGTAGAAGGTGATAGGGCAGCCGTAGTGGTCGGTATTACTCGAAACCTAACGGATACTATTAACGCCGGTGAATTGTTCAAGTTTATAGCTAGCCAGACCGATGGCAAGGGCGGTGGACGGCCAGATATGGCTCAGGGCTCGGTTGCCGATGTCGAGGCGCTGCCAGCAGCGCTGGAATCGGTATACGATTGGATTGCGCAACGACTTTTATAAACGCCGGTTATTTCAGCGGCCTTAAACTCGACTGAACGAACGCTAATCAAAGACGGAATAATATGGCTCTACTGGTACAAAAATATGGTGGCACATCGGTGGGCTCGATCGAGCGCATCCAAGCGGTTGCTGCGAAAGTTGCAATGGCCCATTCGCAGGGCGAACAGATGGTGGTGACACTATCTGCGATGAGCGGGGAGACCAATCGCTTGATTGCTTTAGCATGTCAACTAAACGATCAGCCGAGTGCGCGGGAAATGGATGTGCTGGTGTCGACCGGTGAGCAGGTAACTATTGCTCTACTGTGCCTTGCATTGCAAAAAATTGGTGTAGAGGCGCGCTCTTACACCGGCGGGCAAGTAACCATATTGACTGACAGCGTGTATGGTAAAGCTCGTATTCAAGATATTGATGGTCATCGCATCAGAGCCGACTTAGAAGCCGGGCGAGTGGCAGTGGTGGCCGGTTTTCAGGGTGTTGATGTCGATGGTAATATCACCACACTCGGGCGCGGAGGTTCGGATACCACCGCGGTTGCATTGGCAGCTGCTTTGAAGGCCGACGAGTGTCAAATTTATACCGATGTCGACGGCGTCTATACCACTGACCCTAGAGTGGTACCAGATGCGCGAAGACTAGATGTGATAACCTTTGAAGAAATGATGGAAATGGCCAGCCAAGGCTCGAAAGTGCTACAGATTCGAGCTGTCGAATTTGCTGGCAAATATGCCGTACCGCTGCGCGTGATGTCGAGTTTTGTTGACGGCCCAGGCACTCTTATTACTCTTGAGGACAATGACCAAATGGAAAAGCCGGTAGTTTCAGGTATCGCGTTTAATCGCGACGAGGCGAAGTTAACAATTCGGGGAATTCCGGATCAACCGGGCGTGGCGGCAAAAGTACTTGGCTCCATTAGCGAGGCGAACATAGAGATTGACGTAATTGTACAAAATGTTGCCAAGGATAATTCGGCATCCATTACATTTACTGTGCACCGCAATGATTTGCAACAAACTGAGGATCTTTTGCGTGCTATTGCCAAGGACTTGGGAGCCGAAGAGGTGAATACCGACAGCAAAATAGCTAAAGTGTCAATTGTTGGCGTCGGAATGCGTTCGCATGCAGGTGTTGCGGCTCGAATGTTTGAATGTCTTGCCGGCGAGGGTATTAATATTCAATTAATTACCACATCCGAGATTAAGATAGCTGTTGTTATTGAGGAGCGCTATTTAGAGTTGGCCGTGAGAGCTCTTCATGCCCAGTATGAGTTGGACTCTTAGATCAAATATTTTTCCGGACAAATCAGTGTGGCGTTCGCGGATTACGATGGGATGACATGTGCAGTACTACTTTTTTTTGTAGAATGTTTTAGGATAAGATAAGGTTGATGTGTGGTATGGAAGTGTCTACTCTGCAAGAGAGATGTATAAGAAGTAGTATTTCGTTAACGGAAAAGTGGACTGTTCGGAGATTGTTATGTTGATACTTACCAGAAGGGTAGGTGAGACCTTGGTGATTG
>JAPKCN010000286.1 GCA_028822945.1 Porticoccaceae bacterium
TAATGTAATAAAATGAAGGCTGCCCTCCGATAATGCTGCATGGGTACCCATGGTGTCGGGGCTCTCTTGGACAATACTGGGGCTCTCGTTATACTGAAAATCATAGTAGTCCGCCGCTGTCTCTAACTCGACAACTTTGTGCAGAGGCGCGGCAAAGAAAACTTCATCGACCCCCTGATCATAATAACCTTCCCACTGACCATTGAGCGGATCATTTATAGCATCGCAGGCTACCAACCCATCAAGCCAGGGAACGAGGCCAACCACCTCGCCACAGCGTCGCAATCCCCAGGCTAAGATTTTAATAGAAAATAGCTTGTTTGCATTTTCTAGTTGCTATAAAGCATCTCGAGGCCATCGAGTTCAGCGGCGACATGGATTAATTTATGTTCAGAAAGGTCAGAGAGGGGTTTACCGGTGAAGATATCTATCACGTTATCTAAAGGGGGATTAACGGTCTGGAAGGCCATAGCTATATATCCTTTTAAGCCGTTGCTAGCAAACGACACTCACGCTACATAAGGTACGTTAGATGTTTGGAAAGCACAATAATTTGTGTTTCGCTGCGTAAGTCACGCGACTTATTATCGACGCATTTTACCAAGATTGACATTTTTCCTGTAAAATCGTTATTTACAATAATGCACCTTAAAGGAGCGCTAGACTCTTGGAACAAAGAACGTCAATAAGATGTTATTTTGCCTATGGATCAAACATGAATGTTACGCGAATGACCGGGCGGGATATGAATTTTGAGTCTGTAGTCGCTGCCAGCATCCAGGGCTTTGGTTTGCGATTTAATAAGCGCTCTCGTCGCGATGATAATTTGGCCTGCGCCAATATCGTCTATGCGCCGTCCGAACGGGTAGAGGGTGTGCTATATAAGCTGGGGGGCGTTGATGAAATTACTAAGTTAGACGTTCATGAGGGCTCCCCACGGAGATACAGCCGGGAGGTGTTTGCTGTAGAGACAACCAATGGCATTGAGTTTGCGTGGATTTATGTCGCCAACCCAGCAGTCATTGATAATCAAATCAAGCCCGCTCGCTGGTATGTTGAACACCTGTTAGCGGGTCGTGAATACCTCAGTGATGATTACTGGCAGTGCATTAACCTTGTTGAGTGCGGCGCTCACGGTGTGGAGTGGTCTTAGCATGTCGGCACCCATGATAGCGCCAGACCAAGGGTCAAAAACTGAGCTGAATGTTAAGACATTAGCCGTTGTTTTTCATCAGGCATTTTTGCTACCGTTTAATACTGAGTTGATCGGCGGAGCAGATGAGCCGATTTATAGGCCTGCAAACCCCCAGAACAATCGCCACCGACTATTCTACCGGCAGGACTACCTCTCCAGTGCGCTGCATGAAATCGCCCACTGGTGTATTGCTGGCCCCGCGAGGCTGCTGTGTGAAGACTTTGGCTACTGGTATAACCCAGATGGTCGTAGCCCTGAGCAGCAGCAAATTTTTGAGGAGGCTGAGGTTAAACCGCAGGCGCTAGAGTGGATTTTTTCGGTAGCCTGCGGTCAACTGTTCAGCATCAGTATCGATAATCTTGAGGGTGCTCGGGCAGGCGGCAGTTCTTTTAAGCAAGATGTGCTCAAACAGGCACTAATTTGGTGTGATAAAGACGCGTTGCCAACTCGTGCGGGGTTTTTTGTATCTCAGTTATCAGCTTGCTTTGGTGTCTCACCGGGTGGTCATGCAGATGCGCTCAACCCTGGACATTATCAACTGTGGAAACTGGCGTAAACTTTGTCCATGCAAGCATTTCTAATCGACTCCTCAATCTATATTTTCCGAAGCTATTTCACACTGCCCGATAACTGGCGTACGCAAGAAACTCAATACGCCACCC
>JAPKCN010000096.1 GCA_028822945.1 Porticoccaceae bacterium
CCGCATGGTTGGTATCACACTAGGTTATGAATTTTAAAGTAGCAGCGTCATTGCTGGCTAATTAATCAGCAACGGTCAAATGAAAGTTTGGCCGTTTTTAATTCTTCCGGTTATGAATTTTAAATAGCAAATAAAAGCTTATATGCCTCTTGCAAGTAAGCGAAAAAACGGTCAAATATTAAGTTTGACCGTTTTTTTGTGTGTCATTGGCGGTAATGAAACACTGAGGATCGGAACGCTGGGCGCTGGGCGCTGGGCGCTGGGCAATAGAGCAATAGAGCAATAGAGCAATAGAGCAATAGAGCAATAGAGCAATAGAGCAATAATAGAAATCCATTTAACAACTTTAAGTCACCGACTAATCTGGTCGCCTAGGCATCTAAAAACTTACTCAAAAATCTTAGTTAAAAATAAGCTGGCAAGTAATGTGAGAGGTTCAACTGAAGCGCATCTCGGGTTACTATAAGGTTAATTAAATCCTAGATATATCTCGCGAAGAATACCTTTCAGGCATCTGCGAGGCCAACCGACAATAAGGAATCCAACATGGATTACAGCAGTATTCGCTATCAGGTCAAAGACAGAATTCTCACACTGACACTCAACCGACCGGAACACTTAAATGCCTTCACCGTCGAGATGTCCCACGAGTTAGTCGATGCCTTTAAGCGCGCCAGCGAAGACGACGAGGTCGGCGCCATTGTTGTCACCGGCGCAGGCCGCGCTTTTTGTGCGGGTATGGATCTCAGCGTCGGCGGCAATGTCTTTGGATTAAATGAACAGCTACAACCGACCATTGCAGATATGCGTGAGCGCGCCGACGATGAGGACATATTTCACGGTGTGCGCGACTCGGGTGGGCGCGTCACCCTCGCGATGTACGACTGTAAAAAACCGATTATCGGCGCCATAAACGGGGCTGCCGTGGGTATAGGCGCGAGTATGACGTGCGCTATGGATATCCGTTTAGCGTCGGAAAAAACTAAGATCGGCTTTGTCTTCAACAAGATTGGCATCACCCCAGAGGCCTGCTCGAGCTGGTTTCTACCGCGGATTGTCGGCGCTTCAACGGCGCTAGAGTGGTGCTATACCGCCGATATACTCGACGCAGAAACGCTGCACGAAGCACGCTATGTGAAAGCCGTTCACACGCCCGAGCAACTACTAGAGGCATCCTACGTAATCGCTCGCAAGATTGTTGTACACAGCCCGGTGTCGATCGCCCTAACCCGACAAATGATGTACCGCAACGCTGCCCAAGACCACCCGGCAAAAGCTCATGAGGTCGACTCGCTGGCGATCTTCTACGCCAGCCTCACCAGTGGTAAAGAGGGGGTAAATTCTTTTTTAGAAAAACGCGCTCCGGCATTTACCGAAAAGGCCTCGTCGGACATGCCGCCATTTTATCCCTGGTGGTAACGACGGGCCGGGGTTAGCCAATGACGAAGCACGTTTCAATCACAGTGAACCGCTAACTTTGACCGTCAGCGGCAATTTAACTATGGCCGCAAGGGCGGCAAAACAAGCGTGGAAGCGCGTGACTAGACCCGCCCTTGGTGTTTAAGGTAGATCGTCGACCAGTTCGCCCTTCTCTGGCACCAGAAGATCCTCGCGCTGGATATCCATTGTCAACATGACGGTGGCGGCCACGTAGATCGACGAGTAAGTGCCCACACCCACACCCACCATTAGCGCGATGGCGAAGTTGTGAATCAACTCGCCGCCCAAAAAGAATAGCGACAGCAGTACTAGCATCGTTGTGAGCGAGGTGTTGATGGTCCGCCACAAAGTCTGCGACAGCGATTCATTGATCACATCTATCGGCGACATATTACGGATCTTACGGAAGTTTTCGCGTATCCGATCGGAGACCACTATGGTATCGTTTAGGGAGTAACCAACCACTGCCAGAGTCGCTGCCAACACCGTTAAATCAAACTCCAAACGCATCAGTGAGAAGAACCCGAGGGTAATCATCACATCGTGCGCCAGCGCCAGCACAGCGCCAATGGCAAACTTTAACTGAAAGCGTATCGCGACATAAAACATCACCACGATAAGTGCCGCCAACATACCAAGACCGCCATCCTCGCGCAGCTCTTCACCAATTTGCGGGCCAACAAAATCAACTCTACGCAACTCTACGGCGGTACCCTCTCCCTGCAGCGCTGCATAGACCTGGTCCGATAAACCCTCCTCGGGTTTGCCCTGCAGACGAATTAAGACATCGCGATCAGAACCAAAGTGCACCACCACTGGATTGTTAAAACCGGCGCCCTCCAACTGCGCCCGCAGTACCTCGACATCCGCGGGCGCTGAGTAGCCGACCTCGACCTGCGTGCCGCCGGTAAAATCTAACCCCAGTCGCAGGCCTTGTGTCGCCAGCGAGATCGCCGAGATCACCAATAACGTAACCGACAAACCGACCGCTAGTCTGCGAATCCCCATAAAGTTGTAAACCTTTACCTGCGTCATACTGACTCTCCTTAGATCCACAACCGATCAATTTTGCGTCCACCATACACCGCATTGACCACACCACGGGTCAACACAATCGAGGTAAACATCGACGTTAAAATACCGATCGACAAGGTCACGGCAAAGCCCTGCACCGGACCGGAGCCGATGGCATAGAGAATCAGTGCAACGATTAAGGTGGTAATATTCGCATCTAAGATCGACACAAAAGCGCGGTCATAGCCCGCGCCAATCGCCGCCTGCGGCGATAAACCAGCCGCCAGTTCCTCGCGAATACGTGAAAAAATCAATACGTTGGCATCCACTGCCATACCGACCGTCAAGACGATACCCGCAATACCCGGAAGCGTCAGGGTAGCGCCGATCAACGACATTATTCCGACCAATAGCAGCAAATTGGTCGCCAACGCTAAGTTAGCAAACAAGCCAAACAAGCGGTAGATAACCAGCATAAATAGCAATACCGCCAACAACCCAATACTCACTGATTTAATACCCAGTTGGATATTCTCTGCACCTAGCGACGGCCCGATCGTGCGCTCCTCGACGATGTACATCGGCGCGGCCAGCGCACCGGCGCGCAGCAACAGCGCCAACTCCGAGGATTCGCGCTGAGTGCCGGCACCGGTAATACGAAACTGTTTGCCCAACTGCGCCTGCACCGTTGCCAAACTGATAATATGTTTTTCGACGTAAGGAACCGGCATCAACTGGAGATTGCCGATTTCGTCAAGAGACTTTTCCAAACGTGTTTTATACTCGATAAACAGCACCCCGAGGCGATTGCCAATATTGTCGCGGGTGGCGTGGCCCATCGCCCAACCGCCTTTGCTGTCGAGACTGATATTTACCTGCGGGCGACCATTTTCATCGAAACTAGCGCGCGCATTAGTAACATTTTCACCGGTAATAATAGCGCGGCTCTCGAGCCTGGCGTCAACCCCTTGAGAACTCGGATCGCGAAACTTAAACAACTCGCCAATCTGCGACCGGGCCTCAAGACGAAACTCTAAGTTGGCGGTCTTGCCGATAATACGCTTGGCCTCGGCGGTATCCTGAATTCCAGGCAGTTCTACAACGATGCGGTTTTTACCCTGCCGCGAGACAATCGGCTCAGACACGCCGAGTTCATTGACTCGATTACGCAGCGATGTGAGGTTTTGCTTGATCGCATTATCCTCCAGCGTGCCGCTGGCTGCGGCACTCAAAGCCAGCGTCAACGACAATGGGTTTTGTCCGGGTATCGACTGAGGCTGCAATTCGGGGAAGTTCTGGCGCACCAGGCCCTCGGCCTTGGCAACTTGCTCGGCATCGCGAAACTGACCAACGATTTGCTTGTCGATCAAGGCAAAGTTGCGATAGCGCACACGCTCTTTACGCAGCGCTGCTTTTAAATCCTCGAGGTCACCCTGCAAACGCGTCACGAGTGCCGCATTTAGATCGACCTCAAGCAAAAAATGTACCCCGCCCCTGAGATCCAATCCCAATTTCATCGGTACAGCACCTACACTACGCAATCTCTCGGGCGTAGTCGGAGCAAGATTCAGTGCGACTATGTACTCGCCCCCCATCTCCGCCTGAATAACCTCTTTGGCACGCAATTGTTCGGCAATATCGCCGAGACGCAGTAGCGCTGTCTCGCCGTCGGCGATGCCACCAAAGTGACCTATACCCGCCTGGTCAAGGGCGGCAGCCGCCTTATCGAGAATTGCCTCGTCGATCAACATGGCGCCGCTCTGTCCCGATAGCTGCACCGCAGGATCCGGCGGATACAAGTTAGGCGCGGCATACACAAAGCCAAAAGCGACCACCAAGATAATCACTAGGTTTTTCCAAAGCGGAAACTTATTCGGCATAGCAGCAGATCTCTCCCTATTTTATGCGAGGCATTATAACGATATTCGTTGCTCAATGGCGTGATCTTGGCGCAATTTAATCCGCACTATTTTGCGCCCGATAAAAGTCCTCAGTAAAGTCATCGAATCGTCCTACGGCTATCGCCTCTCGCATTCCTGCCATCAGGTTTTGGTAATAGCGCAAATTGTGAATGGTATTCAATTGCGAACCAAGAATTTCGCCACATTTGTCTAGGTGATGCAGGTAGGCACGGCTAAAGTGTTTGCAGGTATAACAGTCACAGCTGCGATCTAGTGACTCAGTGTCGTGACGATGCCGAGCATTACGGATCTTAATAACCCCAGTGCCAGTAAACAAGTGGCCATTGCGCGCGTTGCGCGTCGGCATTACGCAGTCAAACATGTCGATCCCACGCCGCACCGCCTCAACCAGATCGCCCGGTTTACCCACTCCCATCAGATAGCGCGGTTTGGCGGCCGGCAACTGATGGCCAAGATGTTCGAGCACGCGCAACATATCCTCCTTGGGTTCGCCCACCGACAGGCCGCCAATCGCGTAACCATCAAAACCAATCTGCACCAGTCCAGCCAGCGAGCGCTCTCGCAAGTCCTCGTACATGCCACCCTGCACAATACCGAACAACGCCGCGGGGTTATCGCCGTGGGCAACAGCGCTGCGCTTAGCCCAGCGCAATGACAATTGCATCGAGGCCTCAGCTTGCTGCGGCGAAGCTGGATAAGGCGTGCACTCGTCGAAGATCATCACCACGTCGCTACCCAGTGCGCGCTGCACCTGCATCGACTTTTCCGGATCGATAAACACCTGACTACCATCAATCGGCGATTGAAAGGCCACCCCGCTCTCGCTGATCTTGCGCATAGCACCAAGACTAAATACCTGAAAACCACCGGAGTCAGTCAATATCGGGCCTTGCCATTGAGTAAAATCGTGTAGGTCACCGTGCGCCGTAATCACTTCGGTGCCGGGGCGCAGCATTAAATGAAAGGTGTTACCAAGAATCATTTCGGCGCCGATCTCGCCGATATCGCGCGGCAACATACCCTTAACCGTGCCGTAGGTGCCGACGGGCATAAACGCTGGGGTCTGCACCGTTCCACGGGGAAAGACTAACTCCCCACGACGCGCCTTACCATCCCGAGCCGACACCGAAAAGTCCATAAAACAGTGCCGCGAAGAACGTTCCTGTCCCTCGCGTACAGCATCGATTTGTCGATCGCTGGCGGCGACACTGGTACCACTCTCGCGCTTATTGGTCATGCCTGGGTATGTCCTTTGCAGCATCTGGGTTGTGGTGTAACAACATCGCATCGCCGTAGCTAAAAAAACGGTACTGTTCGGCGATTGCCTCGCGATAGGCGTGCATTATAGACGCATAGCCAGAAAAGGCGCTGACCAGCATTAACAGCGTTGACTCGGATAAGTGAAAATTCGTTAATAGCGCATCGACCGCAGAAAATTGATAACCGGGGTAGATAAAAATATCGGTATCGCCGCTAAACGGCTGAATCGCGCCATCGCGCGATGCAGTCTCTAAACAACGCACACTGGTAGTACCGACGGCAATCACCCGGCCTCCACGGGCGCGAGCGTCGCGGACCTGTTGGCAGATAGTCTGATCGACCTGCAACCACTCGGCGTGCATCTTGTGTTGCTGTATATGCTCGACCCGCACCGGTTGAAACGTGCCGGCGCCAACGTGCAAGGTTACGTAGCCAATATCTGCGCCGCAATCGCGAATAGCCGTCAGCATCTGCTGGTCAAAATGTAAGCCGGCGGTGGGCGCTGCCACCGCGCCCGGCGTCTTGGCATACACAGTTTGATAGCGCTCGCGATCAGCCTCGCCATCGGCCCGATCTATATAGGGTGGCAGTGGCATGTGCCCGATCGCCTGCAACACTTCGACTACCGGCGTAACAAAGGTCAAGCTAAATAGTCCATTGGCACGCCCGCAGACAGTCGCCGAGTAGGCGTCGCCAAAGTGTATTTGACTGCCGACCTTGGGCGCCCTACTGGCGCGCACATGAGCCCGCACCTTGCGCTCTTCGAGTAACCGCTCGATCAGCACCTCGATTTTACCGCCGCTGGCTTTGTGCCCATAAAGACGCGCGGCAATCACCCGCGTATTGTTAAAGACTAACAGATCGCCGGCACGAATATGCCCTATTAGGTCGGGAAAGTGTTGATGCTGTAAACTACCATCCACCGCCATACTAAGCAGTCGGCTATCGCGGCGGCGCTGGGCAGGTTGGCGAGCAATCAGCCCATCTGGCAGGTCAAATTGAAAGTGTTCACGCAGCATAAACTGTCTGATAAACCGAGTTTTAGAAATGTTTGGCAAGGATATAGGAGTTCACCAGCGAGACAAAATGATTTACCCAAAATACTCGCTATGGTCCGAAATAGCCGCTTTTATGAAAGCCTTACAAAGTAACATACCCAGTTTTTACCGAAAATAGTACTAAGCCGCCTGGTGCAAACTAAGCTTTGTTGTACAAAGCGCTTTGAACAACGCCCGAGCGTTGATATACTCGCCGCCGCCGCATCAATGCGAAAAAATGCAAGGCCAGAGTGGTGAAATTGGTAGACACAGGGGACTCAAAATCCCCCGCCCTTAAAAGCGTGCCGGTTCGAGTCCGGCCTCTGGTACCATTATAAAGTCCAATGACATCCTCTGGTATCCTATAGGCCCTTTAAATAAGGGCTTTTTTGTATCTGACAGAATATTGCCATCCATATTAGTCCATTGACATCGTCTATATATGACGGTATTTTTGACGGTACATCAGTTCGCTTTGGATTTATA
>JAPKCN010000097.1 GCA_028822945.1 Porticoccaceae bacterium
CCGAACCGGTAAAGGTTATACTGCCTCCATGCTGAAAGCCAAACGGGTAGAGTGAACTGTTTTCGTTGGCAAACCCTGCCCAGGTCTCGGCGCCGGTCGGAAAACTGTATGTTTTGGTGTCGGCATCCGCGGTTGCATTACCGAACGAACCCCAGGGCCCCGCAAATAGAGAGTTGGTATGGGCCTCGACCATAACATCCTTGATGACCACATCGATATCGTTTTCAGCTATGTACATGAGTAGCGAACTAAAGGTATTGGCCGCGTCCTGCGGCGCAATGGTAATCTTGTAGGTCGCGTCAGTGGCACCAGTGACTGTTGCCGCATCTGTAGCAAATGCCGGGTCCACGTCCGGGTGAGGCAGTCGCTCGAACTTAAAATTGACATTCACAGCGCCGCCACTCGGCACCGAGCCGGTAAAAGTAATTGTGCCACCGTGCGGGAAGCTAAACGGATAGAGTGCGCTGTTATCGTTAGCAAAGCCTGCCCAACCCTCTGCGCCGGTAGGGAAACTGTAAGTTTTGGTGTCGGCATCGGAAACAGCGTTACCAAAGGAACCCCATGGGCCCGCATAAGGCGATGCAGGCGTGCTCTCGTCTGCTGCTCCAGCGGCAATCACTTTGACATCTTTGATTACTACAGGCAGATCGCGCTCAGTTACATACATCAGAAACGAACTAAATGTGTTGGCGACATCCTGCGCCGCAAACGTGATCGTATAAGTAGCTTCAGTGGCTCCACTGACGACCACGGCATCGGTTTCAAAAGCTGGGTCGACATCTGGATGGGGCGCCCTTTCAAACTTAAAACGCACATTAGCATCGCCACCACTGGGCACAGCACCGGTAAACGTTATGCTGCCACCGTTGGGGAAGTTAAATGGGTAAAGTGCGGTATTTTCATTGGCAAAGCCGGACCAGCTCTCTGCACCTGCGGGGTTACTGTAGGTATATGTTTCAGGATCCGCTTCGGCTCCGCCGAAAACACCCCAAGGCCCTGCCAATGGCGATGCTTCTGCAGCATCTGACGCGTCGTCACCCGCACTGTCAGAGCCGGCTATTTTGGCCAGCATGAACTCCCAAACACCGCCACCAATATCGACCCGCACGGTCATATTTGAGCCATCTGCAGCCAACAATGCAACATCGTACGTCACCGAGGCTGGCGCATCTCCGGGACTTGCGAGCTCGCCGCCATTAATGACTTTAGCGAGTCCAAGGTGCGCTCCAATTCCCTCGATTTCAAGCGTTGCATTGCTGTCACCTTTACCCTCGGTCATAGTATAAGTCGCACTGGCGGTGCCATCATGCGGTGCAACAGGTGACCCGCAACCCTCTGCCGACGCACCCTGCCACCCCTCAACCCACGTCTGCTCACCCAGCGTCTGAGTAAAAGAGCCATCTGTGCCAAAGGTGTAGATATCATCGAAGTGACAGCCGCGGGCGCCTGCGACATCCGCTTCGCCAGTCGTAAACCAACTGGTATCGCCGGCACTCGGGCCAACGCCTAGAGCGCCTGCTACAGGAGCGAGTTTCCAGCTACCATGCAGCGGCGACGGTTTTACTGGCAGGATCTTAACCAGCTTAAATTCCCAGACCCCGGGTCCAAAATTGACTCGCACAGTCATACTCGTGCCATCCGCAGCCAGAGTTGCAACATCATAAGTCACCGATGAGGGTGCATCGACTGGATCGGCTAGCTCCGAACCGTTGACGACCTTGGCCAAGCCTAGGTGAGCGCCCAAACCATAAATGACGAGCTGTGCATCACTATCGGCAGTCGCCTCGATCATCGAATAAGTCGCCTTCGCCGAGCCATCGTGAGGCGCAACTGGAGCCGCACAGCCTTCGGCAGCCGCACCCTGCCAAACCTCCACCCACGTTTGCGTGCCCAACGTTTGCTTAAACGATCCGTCTGCACCAAAATTGTACACATCGTCGAAGTGACAGGCCCTAGCCCCCGCCACATCGGCTTCACCGGTCGCGAACCAACTTGTATCACCAGCACCAGGGCCAACCCCGAGAGCGCCCGCGACCGGCGCAAGTTTCCAATTGCCAATTAGCGGCGAAGGCGGAATCTTGACCAACTTAAATTCCCAAACGCCGGGTCCAAAATTGACTCGCACAGTCATACTCGTGCCATCCGCAGCTAATTGCGCCACATCATACGTAATCGACGCGGGAGCGTCGCCCGGGCTTGCCAATTCAGCGCCGTTGATCACTTTTGCCAGTCCCAAATGGGCGCCCATACCCTGAATGATAAGTTGCCCCGGCTTATCGTCGGATGCATCGGTGATCGAATAGGTCGCGTTGGCCGATCCATTGTGCGGCGCTACCGGAGCGGCGCATCCTTCAGCGGCAGCACCCTGCCATACTTCAACCCAGGTCTGTGAACCCAGTGTTTGGCTAAAAGTACCATCAGGGGCAAAGTAATAGATGTCGTCAAAGTGACAAGCTCGAGCGCCCGCGACGTCGGCTTCACCCGTACTAAACCAACTAGTATCGCCAGCCGCTGGACCAACGCCCAAAGCGCCTGCTACAGGGGCCAACTTCCATGCACCAACGACCGGGGATGGGGGTATCTTTACCAGTTTAAACTCCCAAACACCCGGTCCGAAATTGACTCGCACCGTCATGCTTGAACCATCCGCGGCAAGCAGCGCCACATCATAGGTAACAGACTTGGGGGCGTCCCCGGGACTGGCTAACTCTGCGCCGTTAACAACTTTAGCTAAACCCAAATGCGCACCCAATCCACTGATTGTTAGTTTTGCTGGGGTATCTCCAGACGCATCCGTCATAGAATAAGATGCAACAGCAGTTCCATCGTGCGGCGCTACGGGCGTCGCACAGCCCTCTGCCGTCGCTCCTTGCCAAACTTCGACCCACGTTTCCGCGCCTAGTGTTTGCTTAAACGTTCCATCCTCACCAAAGTAGTATTCATCGTCAAAGTGACAGGCCCTAGCACCGCTGACATCAGCTTCACCGGTGGCGAACCAACTAGTATCGCCGGCACTCGGCCCTACTCCTAGCGCACCGGCAATCGGGGACAACTTCCAACGCCCCACAATTGGGTCTTTGGGCGTTTCTACGATACATCCCTCGGCACAATACTCAACACTGCTATCATCTGTCGACGCAGCGACATCGACACCAACTTCGCCACTCGGATCGGAGAACGCGATGCTGAACGCTATCATGCCATCGACGTCGTCCTGATTCATATTGCGGCTAGCCTCCCAGTTTCTGGTCGAACCAGTAACGGTGACAGATACACCGCCGATGATCACTTTAGGCGTCATTAGCGGCTCATCTGAAGTAAATTCGACGGTGACGCGCTGACCCAGTTCTGCTGTTGCGCCAAGATTTTGGCCATTGTAAATTTTTACTTCAGTGAGCGTTGGCGGGATGCCATCAGAGCTTGGTTCTGGAGCAACATTATCAGTAATACTTCCGCTGCCACCTCCGCCGCCACAGGCCGACAAAAACAGCGTCAGCAACCCCAGCGCAACCGTGCGCTGCGGACAAATAATTTTGCTGATCCAAGCTGAATTGGTTGTTGTTGCTCGATGACGCATAGCTCCCCCTGATAATACTTTTTTGTGACCTTTTACTTTGGGCGCGCGCGCCGCAGGAAAAAAGATTTTTAGTCTTTTGATTCTCGGCAACCAGCCCCCAAAGCACCAGTACAAAGCGTTGAAACGGGGTATTCTTGCGACAAAGCGGCCCACGACAGCTAAAAGGTTTCGCCACAACTACCATATCCCCAAATCGGGCCTATTTGAGATCACTTACAGGAGCTGTCGCGGCGCCATTAAGGGCCCGTCGAAATCGTCGACAAGAGCTATTTACCGCCGCCTAGACAGTCGGGGGAGTTTGGTGATTGGTGATTCTTTTGCCGCCATTCATCCGGCGTGTAGGTATGAAGGGCCAATGCATGGACTGGTCCTTTAAGTTGTTCAGCAAGCAATCCGTAAACCATCTGATGACGTTTTACTGAGCGTTGTGCCACAAATGACTCGCTCACCAACACCAGCTTAAAGTGAGTCTCGGAATTTCTCGGTACGGCATGCATATGACTTTCGTTGCTCACGTCCACATGCTCGGCACGCAATGAATTTAAGCTCGTAAGTATGCTCTCCTCTACCGCGCCCATCAGCTAGCTGCCCGCCACGAGGTTAATCATAACGCCTGCGGCTACCGCCGAGCCGATAACCCCCGCCACGTTCGGGCCCATAGCGTGCATCAATAAGAAATTTTGCGGGTTACTCTCCAGACCGACGCGATTTACGACGCGCGCCGCCATAGGCACTGCCGACACACCAGCCGCCCCAATAAGCGGGTTAATTTGCTCTTTAGAAAATTTATTCATCAGTTTGGCCATCAATATCCCAGCTGCGGTGCCTATGCAAAAGCCCAACGCTCCGAGTGCAAGTATACCTAGGGTTTCGGCATTGAGAAACTTTTCGGCACTCATTTTTGAGCCCACGCCAAGCCCTAAAAATATCGTTACCGAGTTGATCAGAGAATTCTGCGTAGTGTCGCTCAGGCGATTCACTACGCCACACTCACGCATCAAATTACCAAAGCAAAACATCCCCAGTAAAGGGGCTGCATCTGGCAGCAATAATGCCACTAACATCAACAGCAACAGCGGAAAAATAATCCGCTCGGCGGTCGATACCGGACGCAGCTGTTGCATAGTTATAGCGCGCTCGGCCTCGGTTGTCAGTGCGCGCATAATCGGTGGCTGAATTATCGGCACCAAGGCCATATACGAATAAGCTGCAACCGCTACAGCACCAAGTAATTCGGGCGCCAACTTACTGGTTACAAAAATCGCCGTTGGTCCATCGGCACCGCCGATAATGCCAATTGAGGCAGCATCGCGAATAGTAAAATCAAGAATACCAAAATGTCCCAACGCCACCGCACCGAGCACCGTACCAAAAATACCTACCTGGGCCGCCGCCCCGAGCAGTAGAGTTTTTGGATTACTCAACAGGGATGAGAAGTCTGTCATGGCACCGACACCCATAAAAATAATCAGCGGAAACAATCCCGTTTCAATGCCCGCGTGGTAGATGTAGTAAAGCAGGCCACCTGGAGTCTGTAATTGCCCCATGGCATCGTACAACGGCGCGGTATCAAAACCAGCACCGGGGATGTTGACCAACACAGTACCAAAGCCAATCGGCACCAACAGCAGAGGTTCAAAACCGCGACTAATAGCCAAATACAGCAGAATCAGACCGATACTGATCATCACCAGTTGGCCAATTTCGAGTTGCACGATACCTGAGCTTTCCCAGATGCTGACTAGTTTGTCCATCTCGGCGTCCTAATTAAGAGTCATAAGCAGATCGCCGACAGACACCGCATCACCGGCGCTGACTGCAACCTCGGCGACCACGCCGGAGCGTGCCGCACTCACTGAGGTCTCCATCTTCATAGCCTCAAGCGTGAGTACCGATTGCCCCTCGGTGACCTCTTGTCCGGCGCCGACCAACACTTTTACCACTGTCCCAGCTAGCGGCGCTACGATGGGACTTGTAGCCGCCGATTGCGACCTATCCGGCGCTGCACTCGCCTGCGGTTGTATAGCGTTAACCTCACCGCTCTCGGTAACTTTGACAAGGTAATCTTGGCCCTCGACCTCGACCGTGTAGACCTGTTCGCCAAAGGGCTGTCTCGCAACTTCCGCCAGTACTGCGGGTGGCGCTTCAAAAATATTCGGGTCGCCACTATGGCGGAAAAATTTCAGAGCGACTTGGGGAAACAGCGCGTAGGTCAATATATCATCGATCTCGCGATCACCTGTTTGCGTGACAAATTGATGCTGTTCAGCTAGTTCACGTAATTCAGCGCTCAAAATATCTAACTCAGGCGCTAGCAGATCGGCTGGACGACAGGTGACCGGTTGTTCTCCAGGTGCTAATACCCGCGCCTGTAATTGGCTATTTACCGGTGCCGGTGCAGCCCCGTACTCACCCCGCAAAATTCCCGCAGTTTCCTTGCTAATAGACTTGTAGCGCTCACCAGTGAGTACGTTGAGCACCGCCTGAGTACCGACAATCTGCGAGGTAGGCGTGACGAGCGGAATGTATCCTAAGTCCTCTCTAACCCGCGGTATTTCCTCGAGCACCGCATCCAATTGATCGCTAGCACCCTGTTCCTTGAGCTGTCCCTCCATATTAGTCAACATGCCACCGGGCACCTGTGCAACGAGGATGCGCGAATCGACACCGCGCAACGACCCTTCAAAGTGGTGATATTTTTTTCGCACTTCGCGAAAATAAGCAGCAATACTTTCGAGTTTGACTATATCTAGCCCGGTATCGCGCTCTCGCCCTTTAAAAATTGACACTACTGACTCGGTCGCCGAGTGCCCATAGGTCATAGCCATAGACGAAATGGCCGTATCGACGTTGTCGATACCGGCCTCTACACACTTGACAATAGTGGCGGTCGACAGCCCAGTAGTTGCGTGTGCATGCAATTGAATTGGGATTGCCAAAGCGCGCTTTAACCGAGTGACCAGATCGAAACCAACATAGGGCGTCAGCAGGCCCGCCATATCCTTGATGCAAATGGAATCGGCACCGGCATCCTCTATTTGACGCGCCTGATCGACCCATAGATCCAAAGTGTGAACTGGACTTACGGTATATGCAATAGTGCCCTGAGCGTGTTTGCCTACCTGCTTGACAGCGCGCAGCGCCGTTTTGAGATTGCGCATATCATTCATCGCGTCAAATACCCGAAATACATCTATACCATTGACGGCAGCCCGGTCGACAAACTTACTCACCACATCGTCGGCGTAGTGCCGATAACCGAGAATATTCTGTCCTCTAAAGAGCATCTGTTGCGGCGTGTTCGGCATGACTTTTTTAATCTCTCGAATACGATCCCATGGATCCTCTCCGAGAAAGCGAATGCAGGCGTCAAAAGTCGCACCTCCCCAAGACTCCATCGACCAATAACCAATCTGGTCGAGTTGGGCGGCAATCGGCAACATATCATCAATCCGCATGCGCGTGGCAAACAGCGACTGATGGGCATCTCGCAAAACTACTTCAGTAATACCCAATGAGGACTTCGCAACCGGCGTATAGTCAGACATAGACACTTCCTAAAACGTTAC
>JAPKCN010000098.1 GCA_028822945.1 Porticoccaceae bacterium
GATGGTTTCGAACGCGTCGGCTTGTCTTCGCGTTTAGATACTGCGTAATGAGCACTGCGTAGCACCTCGAGCGCGGTATCTGTCTGCTCATTAGTTGTCGGCCTGAACGCAACGCGTAGATATTTTTTAACATCGAATCGCACTTTGACCGGATCTCTGTTCTCGACACCCTGCTGATTTTCTAAATCCGCTTGAATGGTCCAATACTCCTCGGGCTCGAATGCGCGTATTTCGCGTTCTCGCTCGACTAACATGCGCACAGCAACCGACTGCACGCGCCCTGCAGATAGTCCGCGGCCAACTTTTTCCCAAAGCAGTGGCGATGCCATAAAGCCAACTACGCGATCCAGAAAGCGTCGAGCCTGTTGCGCGTCCACCCTGTTAGTATTCAGTTCGCCGGGGTCGGCAAACGCATTGCGTATAGCTTTTTTTGTAATTTCGTTGAAGACTACACGCTTGTAGCGACTGGCGTCTCCGCCAATTACTTCAGTTAAATGCCACGCAATTGCCTCACCTTCACGATCCATATCCGTTGCGAGGTAGACAGTATCAGCATTCTTAGCGAGCTTTTTTAGTTCCGCAACGACTTTTTCCTTACCCGGCAGTGTTGCATATTCGGCCTTCCAATTATTTTCTGGATTGATGCCCATACTGTTAAAAAGCTGACTTTTAGCCTTTTTGTCGCGGTGTGCTAGCTTTACCTCTGGCGACATTTTTCTAGTCGCAGCCGCTTGTTTTGCTCGTTCTTTGGGGTCACTCGGAGCGCGGCTAGCGCCGGTGGGTAGGTCGCGAATATGGCCTACACTCGATTTGACCACAAAGTCATCACCAAGATAGCGATTAATGGTCTTCGCCTTAGCAGGCGATTCGACGATAACAAGCGATTTACCCATAGGGAACAACCTCCTCCATATTGTTGCGCGTCCACCGCAGTGAACACGCTATTGCTAATCTGCTAATACTCATGCCGCTGTAACAAAATAGATAGACACGATCAAAGAGCGCATATATACGCGCTTGAACACCATCAGGTCAAGGTTTGAGATGTTTTTTTTCGAGTAAATCCCGCAGAATCGATAAACTGTGCAAGATAGTGGCCAGCGCTTCGGTATCTTCTCGCTCGGCCCAAGTAACTCCGATACCCGAAGCACTACATAACACCGCCGAAACCGACTCGGGCATACTGGTAGTCGCCACCAACAGTGGCTCAGCCAGATCTTCATGTGCCTCGGCAATGAACCACTGCCAGTCCGAAAAGCGCGACTCCCAACCGCGTTGACTGTGACGATGCAACACCCAGTTTTCATTAGGTCTAAACCCCCGCCAAGGAAGTCTATAACATACCGTCTCCAGGCGATCTTCATCCTCCCTGGCGTCTGGTCGTCTATGCAATATAACTTGCATCCCCGTCGATCTAGCAAATTCCCGCAAACTCTCGATATGTCGTTGACGGGGAGAAGAGCGCATCCACAAAATCGGCGAAACCAGCATTAGTATGACACCCGCTATTAACAACCAAACCATTTCGTAATACTCTGTCACTGACGCCCACCAAAACTAGGGAGTCATTCTAAAACTAGCGGAGGCGAACTCCATGTTCAGTTACCAACACATTCTCGTCGGAGTCGATTTGTCGTCACAATCGCAACAAATCATAGCGCGTGTCAACTTACTATTTGCCAAGACCGCCTGCAGAGTCTCTCTATGTCACATTTTAGAACCAATCACACTGGCTTACGGCACCGATATTCCCATAGACCTCACTGAGGTGCGCTCGCAACTCCAACACAATGCTATGCGTGCGCTCGAAACCCTCGCCGAATCGCTGCAGATAAGCGATTCGCAACAGCTTGTCTTAATTGGTGATCCGGCCCATGAAATGCATCATTTAGCCGATGAGCTAGCGGTTGATCTAATAGTCGTCGGTACCCATGGCCGCCATGGCTTGTCGCTGCTGTTTGGATCCACCAGCACGCGGGTTTTACACGGCACCGGATGCGATATTTTGGCGGTGCGGATCAACCCAATAGACGACATGGATCAGATGACTACTTGATGCAGAAATACGCATCCCTTACTATCGCAGTGTGCCAAAGACTAAGATGAGAAAACCCAATGCAGTGCGTCAAATCGCAGACCAAAATTAGACCGTCATACACAATCACCGATATTAGAAGCATTTTTATGGCTTTGCTGATTGGTTTTTTGACGCTAACAATAAGTCCATTGTCGGCATCGGCCAATGCCGAAAAAACAATTACTGCAACGCAACCCAACAACTTGCATGCTCAACGAGCACTGTATTCAACGGCCATTGCAATGATCGATGCACGCGACTGGCGCGGTTTGCGTGCGCTGCGCGGTCAATTGGTCGATTACCCCCTACATTCATATTTAGAGTATGCCGATCTGCTGGCTAATATGAGTCTTCCGCAGCGCCTGAAAATCTCAGAATATCTCGATCAACATGAAGATTCTGTGCTCGCATACCGGCTTCGGTCTAAGTGGTTAGCCTATCTGGCAGATCGCGGTCAATGGACATATTATTTACAGTATTACCGCTCTGATGAGGCCAGCACGGCACGGCGCTGCCAGTTTCATTTGGCGCAATACTATCGCCAACAACGCACCGCAGCAATTGCCGGAGGCCAGGAATTATGGACTGTTGGCAACTCGCAACCACGCCAGTGCAACGACCTATTTAAAATCCTCATGCGCAATGGTAAAATTGACGATGGGCGTGCGTGGGAGCGTTTTCAGCAGGCGCTGCTGGCACACAACCATTCGTTAGCGCGCTACATCCGGCAGTTTATGACTGAACCCGATACCCGTCGTCGCGCCGAGGTTTACTACCAGCTAGATCGCCGCCCAGAAACTCTCGCAAATGAGATCGATTCACTGATCGAGAAACCTCAAACTGCAGCCATCGTCGGGCATGCTCTGCGGCATCTGGCAAAGCGCAACCCCCAGCGAGCGATTTTAGTCTGGCGGCGCTGGCAAGCCCACTTTGCGCTTGCCGAAGCCGATAGAGCGGAAGTAGTGTCAGCTCTGGTAAAGGCACTCGTAAAAGTTGGCGATCGGCAACAGGCCGATCAGTATCTGCAACAACACGCAGATGTGATCAACAGCCAACTAGAGGGTAGCGTTATCGAATGGCGCATTCGCCACGCGCTCAAAGAGGAAAACTGGCCAGATGTGCTGCGCTGGATAGGTGCACTATCGGAGGATCGCCAGAAACGCAGCGCCTGGCGTTATTGGCGTATTCGCAGCCTCGAAAGCATACCAGCTTCAGATGTCGTTTTAACTCGCCAACTAACCCGTGAACTGGCCCTTGAAAGAGATTTTTATGGCTTTTTAATGAGTGAAAAACTACAGCAAAATTACAGCTTTAACCATCGCCCTGCCGAAGTCGACGAAGCCACGCAAAGACGCGTCGAAGCGCTGCCAGCACTCCACCGTGCACGCGAATTATACCATCATGAACGCATCGTCGAGGCCAATCGGGAATGGCATGCGGCAACCAAGGAGTTCGCGCAAGAAGATTGGATGGCAGCAGCCATTATGACCCATCAATGGGAGTGGCACAGCCGCGCCATCATCGCCATGGCACAGGCGCAGTTCTGGGATGACATCGTCATCCGCTTTCCACTTGCATACCAAGCAGCATTGCAGCGAGCGGCAGAGTCATCCGGTGTAGCCAGCCATACACTGTATGCCATAGCACGTCAGGAGAGCGCTTTTGAGCGCAGTGCCACCTCCAGTGCTGGCGCTATAGGTATGTTACAGATTATGCCGGCAACAGCTAAGGAAACCGCACGACAATTCGGCATTCCATACCGCGACAAGCGCCAATTGCGCGACCTTGCTACCAATCTACCGATTGGTTCGCAATACTATAAAAGCCTGTTAAAGCGTTTTGATAACAATAGAATACTGGCAACAGCAGCCTATAATGCCGGCCCTGAACGAGTTGCCAAGTGGCTGTCGAGAAGCCGCGGTGAGCAGCCCTTTGACATCTGGGTAGAACTCATCCCATTTAAAGAGACACGCGGCTATGTCACTAATGTGTTGATGTATTCTTCGATTTATTCCCACCGTCTGGGCAACGACACACCGATGCTCGAGACGAGCGAACGAGAACAGCTGTTATAGTGCTCTTAATACGGAGGGCATTATGCTCATTGATATAGGCGCTAATCTGGCCAGCCATCGCTTTGATGGCGACTTGATTGAGGTGCTAGGGCACGCCAAAACTGCGAGTATTGAAAGGATCATTATCACCGGCACCTCCCTACAAGAAAGCCAAGCGGCACTTGATCTATGTACTGCGCATGCCGAGCAGTTCCCCCAAATGCTGTATGCAACCGCCGGAATTCATCCGCATTCAGCCGATCAATTTGATCCGCAATCGATTGCTAGCCTAAGATCCATCGCCGAGCATCCAGCGGTCGTTGCCATTGGTGAAACCGGTCTCGACTTTTATCGTAATCTAGCGTCGCCAGAGATTCAACAACGGTCCTTTGAAGCACACTTAGAGTTGGCAATCGAACTGAAAATGCCATTATTTTTACACGAGAGAAATGCTGCTACAAGGCAACTAGAAATTCTTAAAACCTACCGAGACGAGTTTGGCGACGCGGTTATACACTGCTTTACTGGGGACCGAAAAACTCTCTACAAATATCTCGATATGGACTTGCACATTGGTATTACTGGCTGGATCTGCGATGAGAAACGCGGATTAGAACTACAAAGAATCGTCGCGGATATTCCCCTAGATCGGCTGATGATAGAGAGCGACTCCCCTTATCTACTCCCTCGCAATATGGCTTTTTCACCAAAAAATAATCGTAATGAACCGGCATTTTTACCCTGGGTAGTTACGGGTCTCGCCGCGCACAGGCCCGAGACCGAATCCGAGATCATCGCCAAAAGTGGCGCTACCGCTAAGAACTTTTTCACTATTTAAACGCACCCATACTTGCCTTTTAACGGTTATTCAGTCGCAGGCTAACAGCGCACTCTCGGGTAGATCCCGCGTCACTCGAAGATCTTTAATAGTGATCGTAAAGGGCTCTGAGCTAATCAATACCAGCGGAGAGGTGATGCGATTGAAATCGACCCCGGCAGACGCAAAGCAGCTCAAAGGAATGCCCGCTCGGACCCACTTTCCCTTAGGTACAGCACGAAAAAACGCGGTCATATCCATTTTTCCAGAGCATGGATAACCGCAGTCCATCCGCTGATCGATACGACCCTCTGGATGACGTTCCACTCTAAACGTGGTCGCCAATGCAGCATCACTTTTTAACATCTCGGTCCAATCTACAATCGATTCGGCTTTCCAGAAAAATTGGCTTTCCACGCCACCAAGCCATTCGATCTTGCGCGAGTCCTCTTGTAATTCGCCGTCCACACGCGTGACCGAAATCCCTCCTAGAAGCGACGAAGTAGCAGAGCCCCTTACCTGTAAACCCCAATCACGCGAATCCCCAACGAAGGCATTAAACGGCTTGCGGGTTGTCCGACTGAACACTAGTTCAGGCATCGAGACACTTTTATCGCGGACTAACTCGGTTAAATTAGATGGCAAATTCTCATTTTGACTAGTGTAATTCAATCCATAGCCACGTTTGAACAGATAACTCGACACAGGCAAATCCACTTGGTACTGGTTGACAGCCACCTTTGGCCAGTTAAACGACAGCCTACCTTTAAAGTCAAACCGCGGTTTCCCCGCGCGGTTTGCCACCAATACGTCGGCCAGACCGCCGCCCTCGCTGCCGGGTAACCATGCTACAACAAATGCCTCAGACTGGTTCAACAAGGCATTCACCAACAGCGGTCGCCCAGTTAAAAATACCGAAACTACAGGAATATTTGCCGCGCGCAATTTCGCCAATAACGCAGTGTTGGATTTAACTCGCTCTTGAAACGCCAAATTACTCAAATCGCCAGCACTCTCGGCATATGGATCTTCCCCAAAGATGACTACTGCCAGATCTGGTTTACGCCGCCACTGATCCGTTTGCGTCAACTCCACCGAACCACCAATATTCTCTATCGCCTGCTTTAAGCCAGTGTACAGTGAAGTCGCTCCAGGAAAATCCGTAGGCTCGTTTTTAGTGCCCTGCCATGTCAGTGTCCAACCGCCAGATTGCTTAGCTATATTGTCCGCGCCATCGCCGCCAATTAAAATTCGCCCTCGTTTAATGGGTAGTATGGCATTGTTATTTTTAAGTAAAACCAGCGACTCACGAACAGCTTGGCGGGCCAACAGACGATGCTCAGCAGCTCCGATAAGCGATTTGTTGCTGGCGCTAAGGCGCAGCGATGGTCGCGCTTTAGTGAATAAACCGGCGCGTAGTTTCACGCGTAAAATGCGCCGGACTGCGTCGTTGATGCGAACTTCAGAGATACTACCCGCTCGAACTTGACGGAGTGTGTTGCGGATAAAAGATAGCCATTTTTCAGGCACCATCAGCATATCAACGCCGGCATTAATGGCCGCAGCACAACTATTTTCGGCGCAACCTCCAACTTGTGCGTGGCCATTCCAGTCGCCGATAACAAAACCGTCAAAGCCCAATTTACCTTTTAGCAAATCGGTTAACAGCGCTCGATTACCGTGCACCTTATCGCCATTCCAGCTATTAAAAGAAGCCATGATGGTTTGCACACCGGCATCGATGGCAGTAAGGTAACCCGCGCCATGCAGTTCCATTAAAGCATCGAGATCAAGCCGGGTATCGCCTTGATCCTCACCGCGAAAAGTGCCGCCATCACCAACAAAATGTTTCGCCGTCGCAATCATCTTTAATGAGCCACCACTGGCGGCATTCTTGGCCTCCTGCAAGCCCAGCACCATAGCTTCAGAATAGCGGCTGATAATCGCCGAATCGTCGCTGTAACTCTCATAGGTTCGACCCCAACGATTATCTTTCGCGACTGCTACAGTGGGTGCAAATATCCAGTCGAGTCCAGTGACCGCAACCTCTCGCGCCGTCGCTTCGCCAATTTTTTTAACTAGTTCTGTGTTGTTGCTAGCCCCCAGCCCGATATTATGCGGAAAGAGTGTCGCACCGATAATATTATTATGGCCGTGCACTGCATCAGTACCCCAAATA
>JAPKCN010000287.1 GCA_028822945.1 Porticoccaceae bacterium
CGAGGTGCACGATAGTGCCGAGTTAGATTTGGCACTATCCTTAGATAGCGCTGTGGTAGGGATCAATAATCGCAATTTATACAGCTTTGAAACGACCCTCGAAAATACCTACGAGTTACTTGATAAGATTCCCATGGACTGTCTCGTGGTGACCGAAAGCGGCATCCACAATCGCGCCGATGTGGCGGCGATGCGAGCGCGTAATGTCCACAGCTTTTTGATTGGAGAGGCCTTCATGCGCAGCTTTGATCCCGGTAAAAAGCTCGCCGAGTTGTTCTCCGTATAACAATTCTGAATAGCAGTAATAGGGCTCGTGTCGCTAGCGGGTGTTAAAGATCATCATGGTCTTTCCGTATATCGATATTCAACGGCGCTGCTAGGGATCTTTGAGTCCCAGACCGACCGATCCACGCGAGCAACCGACGATTAGGTCAATCTCCTGTCGGGTAATTTTTATTTGCATGCCATTTGGGTGGGTCATTGCACTCGGTTGTTTACATAGATCCATCGGCGCTTCGGTGCCTCGGCCTGTCACATCTAAAAACGCGAGGTTGCGGACTTTTCGAGTGGTATCTTTGAGTCGGCGCGCAAGAATTCGGGGTGCTCAGCGCTGGTTTGTGAAAGTGCTCGTAGTTATCTCAGCGATTTCACAATCGGCTCGAGCGCGCAGCCACGAGCTGCTAGGTGCATCTGGAAAGAGATCGATGTTAGCTATAAAATCGCCTGGATTGAGGTAGGTAAGGGTGAGTTCCCGATATTCTTTGCGATCCTCAAAAATGACTGCAATCGAACCTGCGATGGTACAATATAGTACGTCGGCTGCGTCGCCAATATAGATAATAGTGCCCTTGGCGGGGTGGTGTCGACGGTGACAACGAGCTAACAAACGTCCACATTTTCTACATGTGGCGTCAGTGGTGTTGCTACCAAACTGGCTCTCCTTTGACTTGCTTGGCGATAGACTAAATTCCTGATTGGGGCAAGCGACTGACTTCTCTTACCTAATACTAGTCAAGATTTTGCAATGCGTAGATAATTTATGAACTTTATTTTAATTTTTGCTGTTTAGAGGGAAAGTAAGTATGCGTGCCACGGTAAAGTGGGTAGACGGGGTAATGTTTTTAGGTGAGTCGGGCAGTGGCCACGCGGTGGCGATGGACGGTGCGGCGGAACACGGTGGCAAAAATATGGCGGCTAGACCTATGGAGTTAATTCTTATCGGGTTGGGCGGATGTGCCTCGTTTGATGTCATCAGTATCTTGAGTAAAGGCCGTCGATTGCCGGTCAAATGCTATACCGAGCTAGAGGCCGAAAGATCGGATACTGTGCCCGCGGTATTCACTAAAATTCATCTTCATTTTGTTATTGAAGGTGGTTGCGTCAGCGATACAGTGGCTAGGCGTGCTGTTGAGATGTCGGCAAAGAAATATTGTTCGGCGTCAATTATGTTGGCAGCCGCTGGAGTGGCTATTACTCATACCTATGTGGTGACCGATTAATAGAAGGCCGCGTGCCTATCAAAAAAAGGAGCCTGAGGAAGGCTCCTAAAGATGCCTGGAATGATTACTAGGGAGCGTTTGATGCGAACAAGTACTGTTATCTTAAAGGTTTCCAAAATTAATTAAAAATCGTCACTATAGGATCGCTATTAGAAAAAATGCATCTTTTTTGTTCAAGCTATGCTTTTTTGTTATCCTAAAAACGTCGAGTGCAATGTAAGTTAGCATTTGTGACATTTAGAACGGTTGTCCCGTTATAAAGTCGCTAAACACTTTCTTTGAATTTTTAAAGACAAGCATGGGCATCTGACATAATCCTTTGA
>JAPKCN010000099.1 GCA_028822945.1 Porticoccaceae bacterium
CGTTGCGGATGCGCGTCAACATATCTGAAACTGGATCTTGCATACTCATAAAATAGCGCTCCTCAACCTTACCAACTGGACTTGACTAGTCCAGGAACCTCACCGCGCATTGCTGCCTCGCGCAGTTTGTTTCGACACAAGCCAAACTTCCGGTATACACCGTGGGGCCGGCCCGTAATACGGCAACGATTCTGCTGCCGTACCGGACTCGAGTCTCGCGGCAGTTTTTGTAGCTTAGTCTGCGCTTCCCACCGCTCTTCATCCGACAGATTGACGTTGCCGATCGTTGCTTTCAGCCCGGCGCGTTTTTCGGCAAACTTTGCCACTGTCTTGGCGCGGCGTTTCTCGCGCTCCACCATCGATACTTTTGCCATCTCAATTAACCCTTTAAAGGGAAGTTGAAGGCTCGTAAAAGAGCCCGCCCTTCGTCATCGTTGCGCGCTGTTGTGGTGATAGTGATATCCATACCGCGCAATTTATCAATCTTCTCATAGTCTATCTCAGGAAAAATAATTTGCTCACTAACACCCATCGAGAAATTACCGCGCCCATCAAACTGTTTTGCACTGACACCACGGAAATCTCTAATCCGAGGGATCGCTATACCAACTAGCCGCTCCAAAAACTCATACATCCGCTCACTACGCAAAGTCACTTTGGTACCAATCGGCCACCCCTGTCGAACTTTAAACCCGGCAATGGACTTGCGCGCATTATTGATTATCGGCTTCTGCCCGGCAATCAAAGTTAAATCGGCGACGGCACTCTCTAGCGCTTTTTTATCGCCAATCGCTTCACCAACCCCCATATTTAGCGTTATCTTGGTAATCCGCGGGACCTCCATCACATTATCCAACGATAACTCAGATTTTAGCTTTGCCACCAACTCACTTTTGTATAACTCTTTCAGCCTGGCCATGTTATTTCCCTGTTACCTTAGGAGTCTACGGCTTCGCCGCTAGACTTAAAGACGCGAATCTTCTTCTCATCTTGTATTTTAAAGCCGACGCGGTCTGCCTTGCTCGTTGCAGCATTAAAAATTGCCACATTCGACATCTGAATAGGCGCCTCTCGCTCTATAATCCCACCGACCACTCCAGCTTGTGGATTAGGCTTCTGGTGTTTCTTAATCATCTGCACACCGGCGACGATCAAGCGGTTATTCTCTAACACCTTGACGACCTTACCTCGCTTTCCTTTGTCTTTACCTGCGATGACAATGACCTCATCGTCGCGCTTAATTTTTGACATCGCCATTTAACTATCCTCTCCTATAGCACTTCTGGGGCTAGCGAAATAATACGCATAAACCGCTCTGTTCGGAGCTCGCGGGTCACTGGCCCAAAAATACGAGTCCCCACTGGCGCCATACTGGCGTTTAATAACACCGCCGCGTTGTCATCGAATTTGATCAGACTTCCATCTTGGCGACGAACGCCCTTTTTGGTACGAACTACAACAGCACTCATTACCTGGCCCTTTTTGACCTTACCGCGAGGAATCGCCTCTTTAACCGTTACTTTGATGATATCACCGACCCCCGCATACCGCCGATGCGACCCACCTAGTACCTTGATGCACATCACTCTGCGCGCACCACTGTTGTCTGCCACGTCGAGATAACTTTCTGTTTGAATCATTTTATTACCCTGTACCTTAAGTGAACTGCAGCGTGCTTATGCAGTTGCTCGCTCATCCACGTTTACCAACACCCAAGATTTGTACTTGGAAATTGGTCGACACTCCGAAATAGTCACCAAGTCTCCAATTTGAGCATCGTTGGTCTCGTCGTGCGCCTTAATCTTCGACGACTTGGTCAAAATCTTGCCATATACTGGGTGCTTAACACGACGTTCGATCATAACGGTGATGGTTTTGTCCATCTTATCGCTGGTGATTCGCCCAGTCAGCGTACGCGTATTAATTTTCTTATCGGACATTTTCACTCTCCAGCTTTCTGGTTCAGCACGGTTCTAATCTTCGCTGCATTCCGGCGCGCCAGCTTGACCAAATGAGTCTCAGTCAATTGTCCAGTCGCCAACTGCATCCTCAGCTTAAACTGCTGTTTGAGTTCAGCACTCAATGATTGATTCAATTCATCAATGGACTTTTCGAGCAATTCACTAGCTTTCATATTCACATCACCGAACGTTTTACAAATGTTGTCGCAATCGGCAGTTTTGCTGCCGCTAGAGCGAACGCTTCGCGCGCCAACTCCTCGTTGACGCCCTCCATTTCGTAGAGCACACGACCGGGTTGTACCAGCGCGACCCAATATTCCACATTACCTTTCCCCTTACCCATGCGCACTTCGAGTGGCTTTTGGGTGATTGGCTTGTCTGGGAATACCCGAATCCAAATCTTACCGCCACGTTTGATGTGCCGTGATATAGCGCGACGTGCGGCTTCTATCTGGCGCGCCGTTAAACGACCACGGCCGGTCGCCTTCAAGCCAAATTCGCCAAAGCTAACTTTGCTACCACGCAATGCTAACCCGCGGTTGCGGCCCTTGTGCATCTTGCGAAATTTTGTACGTTTTGGTTGCAACATGTCCCGCTACCCTTCTGCCTTATTTCCTGTTACTTTTATCTTTGCCGACCGGCTGTTCCTGCTGCTCACCGCCCAGAACTTCACCCTTAAATATCCATACCTTGACACCAATGACGCCGTAGGTTGTATTACCCTCGGCAGCCGCGTAATCGATGTCTGCTCTCAGTGTATGCAACGGCACTCGACCTTCTCTATACCACTCCGACCGCGCAATCTCAGCACCGCCGAGCCGGCCTCCGACCTGAATCTTGACTCCCAGTGCCCCGCCTCGCATGGCATTCTGTACCGCGCGTTTCATTGCCCGCCGAAACATCACTCGACGCTCAAGTTGCTGCGCGACATTCTGCGCAGTCAAAGACGCATCTAGATCTGGCTTCCGAATCTCCTCGATATTGATGTGCACTGCACAATTCATCTGCTTAGCAACCTCGCGCCGCAGACGCTCAACGTCTTCGCCTTTTTTGCCGATCACGATCCCCGGACGTGCAGTGTGGATGGTTATCCGCGCACTATCCGATGGACGCTCTATATCAACGCGACTAATAGATGCATGAGCGAGACGCTGGCGTATAAAGTCTCGCACCGTGAGATCTTGATACAGTTTCTCGGCGTAGTCTTTATTGCCTGCATACCATGTGGAGCTGTGCTTTTTAACAATGCCCAGACGTATGCCTATTGGATGTACTTTTTGGCCCATTGAATGGTCTCCCGAACCTCTGCTCTACTTCTCAGCAACTTTAACGGTAATATGGCAACTGCGCTTCAAAATACGATCAGCGCGCCCTTTAGCTCTTGGTTTGATGCGTTTCATGGTCACACCTTCATCAACAAATACAGATGTCACGTGCAATTCATCGACGTCAGCACCGGCATTATGCTCGGCATTGGCTATCGCCGACTCAAGGACTTTCTTCATAATGTCAGCGCCCTTTCTACCACTAAATTGAAGAATATCCAATGCTTCTTCGACCGGCTTACCGCGCACTTGGTCCGCAACCAGACGCACTTTTTGCGCTGATATTTTGGCCCCTTTTAAAACTGCTGCTACTTCCACCGTAGTAATCCCCTGTCAACCGTCACTGCGCTTAGCGCTTGGATTTTCTGTCTGCCGCGTGCCCTCTGTAGGTACGCGTCGGCGAAAACTCACCTAATTTATGACCCACCATTTCTTCATTGATAAGCACCGGAATATGCTGCCTACCATTATGAATGGCTATTGTCAACCCTACCATGTCAGGCAATATCATCGAGCGGCGCGACCAAGTCTTAATTGGTCTCCGATCTTTTGCAGCGACTGCCGCATCAACCTTCTTAACCAAATGAAGGTCTACAAATGGTCCTTTCTTCAGTGAGCGTGGCACCCTGGCACTCCTCTTCTAATGTCTCACGAACCGACGTCTATTTGCGACGACGGAGTATGTATTTATCTGTACGCTTATTCTTACGCGTCTTGTATCCCTTAGTTGGCATACCCCAAGGCGATACTGGATGGCGACCGCCCGAAGTGCGACCTTCACCACCACCATGCGGGTGATCTACCGGATTCATAGCGACGCCGCGTACTGTTGGCCGAACACCGCGCCAGCGTGCAGCACCCGCTTTGCCAAGAGAGCGCAAACTGTGCTCACTGTTCGAGACCTCACCGAGCGTCGCGCGACAGTCGGATAACACTTTGCGCATTTCGCCACTGCGCAAACGGAGCGTTGCATAGGTTCCCTCGCGGGCCACCAACTGCACTGATGCAGCAGCGCTACGAGCGATTTGCGCTCCCTTACCGGGCTTCATTTCAACACAGTGAATCACTGAGCCTACCGGAATATTGCGGATCGGTAAGGTATTGCCCACTTTAATTGGGGAATCGGCCCCAGACATTAAACGATCGCCGGCACTAATCCCCTTTGGGGCAATTATGTAACGGCGCTCGCCGTCGGCATAACAGACCAAAGCAATGTTGGCACTGCGGTTGGGATCATATTCAAGTCGTTCAACCAATGCAGGAATACCGTCTTTGTTGCGTTTGAAATCAATTATTCTGTAATGTTGCTTGTGCCCACCGCCGACGTGGCGAGTAGTAATCCGACCACTAGAATTACGCCCACCCGAGCGCTTCTTCGGGGCCAGCAGTGGCTTGTGCGGCTCACCCTTGTGCAATTCAGGGTTAACTACGCTGACTACAAAGCGGCGCCCTGGAGACGTTGGCTTCCTCTTGATGACTGGCATTACGTACCCCTTAGTCCACTACAGCGAAATCAATGTCGCTGCCGGTAGCGAGGCGTACATAGGCTTTCTTCCAATCGCTACGCTTACCTACGCCGTTCTTCGTTCGTCGAGTCTTACCTTTGACGGTAAGTACGCGAACGTCTTCGACTACAACTTCAAACAGCTTTTCTACCGCTTTCTTAATTTCGAGCTTATTAGCGTCACGAGCAACCTTGAGCACTACCTGGTTAGTATCGCCACCAGTGGTAGCCGATTTCTCTGTAACGTGCGGTCCTAAAATTACTTTAAAGATTCTTTCTTCATTCATGCGAGAATCTCCTCAAACTTTTTCAGCGCAGCCACAGTCACTACGACCACTGCTGAATTAATCAAGCTGACCGGATCCACCCCAGCAGCATCACATACGTCGACGCGGTGCAGATTACGCGACGCCAAGTAAAGATTCTCGTCAACTTCTTCAGTAACAATCAAAGCCTCTTTAAGGTTGTACTCAAACAATTTACCGACCAATGCTTTTGTCTTTGGTGAGTCGACAGAAAAGTCCGAGACAACCTTTAAGCGCTCTTGTCGAGCTAGCTCTGATAGTATCGATCGCATGGCGGCTCGATACATCTTCTTATTTAGTTTCTGGCTGTGGTCCTGCGGTTGCGCTGCGAAAGTTACCCCGCCAGAACGCCAAATAGGACTGCGAATCGTACCAGCTCGTGCGCGACCTGTACCTTTTTGGCGAAACGGCTTCTTGCCACCGCCAGATACAGCCGAGCGATTTTTTTGAGCCCTAGTACCCTGCCGAGCACCCGCCAAGAATGCCACGACGGTTTGATGCACTAAATCTTGATTAAACTCCTTTCCAAATGCATCATCGGACACTTCGATTGTTCCGCTGTTGCCTTGGGGTGTCGCTATTGCTAATTCCATCGACGCTCTCCTTAACCTTTGACCGCTGGGCGAACAAGCACATCACCGCCCGGGGCGCCTGGGACGGCACCTTTGATCAACAGCAGGTTGCGCGCTGCATCGACTCGGATGATTTCTAAATTTTGTGTCGTGACTTGCTCGGCACCCATGTGACCAGCCATCTTCTTGCCTTTAAAGACTCGCCCGGGGGTTTGGTTTTGACCAATAGAACCTGGAGCCCTGTGTGAGATTGAATTCCCGTGGGTGGCATCTTGCATAGCAAAATTCCATCGCTTCACACCGCCTTGAAAACCTTTACCCTTTGAGGTGCCAGTAACATCGACAAGTTGTCCAGGGGAAAATCGTTCCACCGTGAGGGCAGTGCCAATTTCAAAGTCCTCACTCACGCCATCAGTTCGAAATTCCCACTGGCCTCGGCCCGCTTCAATCTTAGCCTTAGCAAATTGACCTGCTTTAGGCTTGCTCACGCGCGATGATTTTTTTGAGCCTGTAGTGACTTGGATAGCTGAATAGCCGTCAATTTCATCGGATTTTATCTGAGTGACGCGGTTAGGTGTTGCCTCGACCACTGTCACCGGAATGGAAGCTCCATCTTCAGTAAACACACGTGTCATGCCGCACTTGCGGCCAACTAGACCTATTCTCATTGTATATCCTCTCGAGTGTACGGGGCTATTACCCGCTACGGCCGCTTGTTTCAAAGCGTTACACTGTCTTTAAGCGACGCATGCGCCGCAATACTCTAGCTCAGGCTAATCTGCACTTCTACACCGGCCGCTAGATTTAACTTCATTAAAGCGTCGACGGTTTTTTCGGTCGGCTCTACAATGTCCAACAGCCGCTTGTGCGTGCGTATTTCGTATTGATCGCGTGCATCTTTATTCACATGCGGTGAAATCAATATAGTAAACTTCTCTCGCCGAGTTGGGAGCGGTATGGGCCCGCGAATTTGTGCACCTGTCCGCCGTGCCGTCTCAACAATTTCCTGCGTCGAAGTATCGATCAATTTGTGATCAAAGGCCTTGAGGCGAATCCGAATGCTCTGGTTTTGCATGTTCCACCAACTCCAATCAAACTTTTATTTACCACACGAATGTCTGATGACAGCCGTGAAAAAGGAGCGCGAATTCTAGTGCTGCGACCGATAACTGTCAAGTCATTTACTAGCTCTGTTGCTTTTTTTTGCTCCGCGCCCCGAAGCGCACGTATCGCTCATTGGTCAGGCAGTGCTAACTGCGGCAGTATCAATGAAAAAGGCGCTTGCTACAACGCTTTATCTACTCCCAATTACCTATCGCTGACTACTCAATAATTTTCGCGACCACGCCAGCGCCCACGGTACGGCCTCCCT
>JAPKCN010000100.1 GCA_028822945.1 Porticoccaceae bacterium
AAAAAACAATGACCACTATAGTATGCCTTGGCAATTCATCCATTTATCTAGCGACACGGACAACCTCTATGGGCAACTCCAGACTGGTCTACTCGACCGATACCGGCCGCATCCCTGCAACCCCTGACAGCCGTGACGAATCTCGCGAGAGTGGCGACGGTACCATTATAATCAGTCGGCAAAGCAAGGGCCGTAAGGGCAAGGGAGTTACGTTAATTAGCGGTTTCCAGTTGCCCGCAAGCGAGTTGAAGCAGTTAGCAAAAACCCTCAAACAAAACTGTAACAGCGGCGGCACGATCAAAGATTCGCATATCGAAATACAGGGCGATCACCGCGAATACTTAGTTCTCACTCTGCAACAACTCGGCTTTACGACTAAACGAAGCGGAGGGTAATTATGGCCTACGAACAGAACAAACTATCGCGGCCCTGCGGTTCCTGGCCATCTCCCATTAGTGCCGAGTTAGTCACTCGGGCGGCCCCGGCGCTCAATTTCGTAAGCGCCGACGACGATAGTCTCTACTGGGTAGAAAGTCGTCCATGGGATGGCGGGCGCAATGTCATCATGCGTAAAACCTCCAATGACGATGCCTATGATTTGCTCGCCAATCCCTTTAGTCACCAGAGTCGGGTGCATGAATATGGTGGTTGTGCCTACGCTGTGCATCGCGATCAGTTATATTTTGTCAACGCCCAAGATCAGCGTATCTATGCTCTAACTATGCCGATGCTAAACTCTAACGGCTGTACGCAGACCCCTCGTCCGCTAACCCCGGAGGGAACTTGGCGCTTCGCCGACCTCATAGTTGACCCAGCGCGACGTCGGCTGATCGCCGTTGGCGAGCGCACTCGAGAAGGCAATGAGCCCGAGAACATGCTGGTGGCAATTAGTCTGCAAACTGGTATGGATGGTGCGCCCAACGGCGATCCTGTAAAAGTCTTAATTGACGGCGCTGATTTTTTCGCCTATCCGCGCCTGAGTCCAGATGGCCGTTCACTCTGTTGGATCCAGTGGCACCATCCGCAAATGCCCTGGGACGGCACCGAATTGTGGCAGGCAAAACTCGGTAATGGGGGTATGCCAGAAGAGAGTCTGCGGGTTGCCGGTGGCTCAGCCGAAGCTATTATGCAGCCTCAATGGTCACCTAATGGCGATCTTTTTTATGTCTCAGATCGCTCTAACTGGTGGAATATTTATCGCCTAGACAGCGATCAAAGTCAGCAAAAAACGCAACCTGTGCTGGCTATGTCGGCTGAGTTTGCCGGCCCATTATGGCAACTGGGTGCCTGTTACTTTGATTTTATTGATGCCCAGACGATTGGCTGCCTGTGGACCGAAGCAGGCATCTGGCAGGCCGCTACAATCGACATTGCTAGTGGCCAACTGACCAATTTTATCAGCCCCTATAACAGTTTTCACAGCGCCTGCTGCTGGCGCGGTCAATTAATATGCATCGCCGCAAATGCCTATTCTGGCCAACGTCTCATAGCATTACAGCCACTTCCGGAACCACGCGCAACTGACTCAGAGACTTTGCAGACGGTCTACTCTCCACGGTGCGATGAAGATCATCAAACCGACATGGTAAAAACCAGTCTCACTCCCGCCGATCTATCGTCGCCACAGTCGTTACTATTTAAAAGCGCCGATGGCACCCTCGTCCAGGGATTTTATTATCCTCCCACCAACGCAGTTTACACTGTCCCCGAGAATGAATCTGCACCGTTAATCTTAATTTGCCACGGTGGACCCACAAGCGCCAGCGGCACGGCATACAATCTTAAAATCCAGTATTGGACTAGCCGCGGTTTTGGAGTTTTTGACCTCAACTATCGAGGCAGCAGCGGCTTTGGCCGCGACTTCCGACAGGCTTTACAACAGCGCTGGGGGTTAGCCGACGTCGAAGACACAGGTTATGCCGTTCGCCACCTCGCCGCCCAAGGATTAATAGACCCGCTACGCTGTATCATTCGCGGCAGCAGTGCTGGCGGCTATACGGTCCTAGCGGCATTGACCTTTAGCGATACCTTTAAGGCCGGTGCCAGTTTATATGGTATCGGAGATCTAGAAATACTTGCGACCGATACTCATAAATTCGAATCACGCTACCTGAATAATCTGGTCGGCCCTTACCCAGAGGCCCGCGAACGCTACCGCATGCGCTCGCCGATGCATCACGCCGATCGACTAGATTGCCCAGTGATCTTTTTTCAAGGCCTACAAGATCGTGTCGTACCACCCAATCAAGCCCAGCTTATGGCTGATGCGCTTAGATCAAAAGGTATTCGTGTCGAACATGTAACCTTTCCCGAAGAGGGCCATGGTTTTCGACAGGCGGCAAATATCATTGTCGTTTTGGAGACCGAACTGGCCTTCTATGCCGAGGTCTTTGACCTTAAAAGTGCCACATAACATGTCGCGCTATAGGCCACCTCGAGCCAAAAGTTCACCATATATTACCGGCGATGGCGCGCGCGCATTACGCGCCGAACTGCAGCAATTGTGGAAAGTCGAGCGTCCCGAAGTGACTCATGTAGTCCACGAAGCGGCGAAAAATGGAGACCGCTCAGAAAATGGTGACTATATATACGGCAAGCGCCGTTTGCGTGAAATTGATAGCAGGGTGCGCTATTTGACTCAACGCATAGATAAGGCCGTGATCGTCGAAGATCCGCCACGCGACCCAGCAAAAATATTTTTTGCTGCCTGGGTAGAGGTCGAGGACCCGTCGGGGAAATCCCATCAGTATCGTTTAGTCGGCGCCGATGAAATCAATTCGCAACAAAACTTTATCAGTATTGACTCGCCAATTGCCAGAGCACTATTGGGCAAGGCCATCGATGATGTCGTCGACGTCATGACGCCGGCCGGCATGCGCGAGCTCACGATTACCGACATTCACTATTAGCCGCGCTAAGCTCGAGGCTCAGTTTGCCTCAGGGAGACAGTCGCTCAAGCTGCCACGGGCTTTGGTTCTCCCCTTTGCCGCCAGTACTCGCCTCATCATCCTGGCGGGAGTAACGTAAGCGATCGTGAAGGCGATGCTCACCGCCCTGCCAAAACTCAACTATGCGCGGCGTCACCCGGTAGCCGCCCCAAAAGTCCGGCAGTGGTATATCGCCCCCGCCAAAGCGCTCTATCACCGCCTGATATTGCAACTCTAAGGTCTGGCGAGACGCTATTGGGGTACTTTGCTGCGATGTCCATGCCGCTATTTGACTGGCGCGCGGACGCTTCCGAAAATATTCGGCTACCACGTCGCGCGAAAGTGGCATAGCGCACCCATCAACAATCACCTGACGCTCCAGCGCGAGCCAACAAAAATGCAAACTAGTATGTGCATTAGAGGCTAATTCGGTGGCCTTCCGGCTACCCAAATTGGTGTAAAATATAAAGCCGCCTGCATCGCAACCCTTCAGCAGTACCATCCGCTGGGATGGCCGCCCGTCGAGGGTAGCTGTGGCAACCGACATGGCCGTAGGATCGGGTAAATCGGCGGCAATCGCATCTTTTAACCAGAGATTAAACTGCGTGGTAGGATCGGCCAAAAGTGACGCTCGGGTCATACTTGCGTAGCGATATTCGCGCCGATTATCCTGAATGCTCATAGTCAGCGCTCCTTTTTAGTACTCATACCGATTTGATGACGCTGCCGCCATTTATTTATGCCGCCACCAAACGCTACAATATGGTCTGTGATCGGTTCGCTAAACAACCCCATCGATCGCAGCATCACAAATTGCCCAAACTGTGGGCACCATCGACCGGCAGCGCTACGCCATTAACGTAACTACCGGCATCGCTGGCCAAAAGTAAAAAGGGTGCCGCCAGCTCTTCCATGCGACCCATACGTTGCGCTGGCATCGCTGCAATATAGGTGCCACCTGCAGGCGTAGTGAAATAACCCTCGGTCATCTCAGTTGGAAAATATCCCGGGCACAGAGCGTTGACGCGAATATTTTTCCGCGCCCACTCAAGCGCCAATGAACGCGTCAAGTGAATGACTGCCGCCTTCGATGCCCCATAACTCGATTGTGAAATCGACACGCGCTGCCCGAGAATTGATGCTGTATTGACGATACTACCCGACACTCCGGCCGCCATCATTCGTCTTCCGGCCTCGGTAGCCACTCGCCACACGCCCTTAAGGTTAGTATCCATAATCCTGTCCCAGCTTGCCTCGTCGATCTCACAAGCTAATTTTGGATCTGCTACACCGGCATTATTGGATACCACCGTGACCGTACCAAAATGCTCTTCCGCTTGATCAAATACACTTTTTACCGATGCGCCATCGGTCACATCTACGGCTACTGCAATGGCGTCGCCGCCCTCTACTTGAATCCCATTGACCAGTTGTTTGAGCCGATCTATCCGTCGCGCTGCAACCACAACTCGGGCGCCCTGGGTGGCCATGAGTTTCGCAAAATAGGCCCCGAAGCCGCTAGACGCGCCGGTCACCAATGCAACTTTACCGTGCATATCAAATTCCGCTTGCATGATCTCACTCCCCCCTAATTTAGCCTGCGACGATCTTACCCAAAGGTCACATACTGTGCCAATTCTGTAGTTTCGAGATGCGGTACAGCGTTAAATTCAGTTAAATTTATTTTGCGATTATTATAAAAATACCGACTTATACCAGTGTTCTTAGACTGTAAATTTAGATCAAAGATACTCTCCACTGGAGCATTTAACACCTGCCCCATAAAAGTACTGTTCGATCCGCCTGAGCCGATCGCCAGAACCACTTCACCACTCTTTGCTAGTGCCTGAATTTGCTCACGTGCGTCGCGCACCCGGCGACTAAAACATTGCCAGGTTTCCGCGACGTCGTAGATCTGATCCCGACCCCAGGCGCTCAGAGCTACACGCAATAGGCGAAAGTGTTTTTGCTTATTCACCGGATCAGCTACCAAATCGGCGATCAGCGGATGATCTGGCATCTGTGCCACAAATGCCTGCATTAGATCGACAAAATTGTACTCATTTAACCCCGACAATACTGTCCGTCGGCTGCCATCGCACTGCATGCCATCGCAAATACCATCCAATGTCTGGTGGTGTCTATGCATGTCGCCGACAATCGCGCGGTCGAATTGAATCCCCCGCTGGAGCAGGTATTCCCCCAACCAATGCGCTTGACGCACTCCCAATTCCGATAACTGGTCGTAATTGGCTGCGCCAAAAGATGCCTGCGCATGCCGCACCAAAAATAGCTCGCTCATAGTCTATCTCCATCCCATCATTGCCACTCGCAGCGCATCGCCCAAACCGCGACAAAAAAATGGCATTCTAGGGACGCATATTAGCGCTGCATTCACCTACATGCATGGTCTTTTAACGCGTCGTGTAAATTCATTTTGGCTCTCGACGCTACCGACAATTGCGATTGGTACAATAGATGCTTTAATAGCGCCGCGGATAGCCGTATAATCTGCGGCCTTCCCACTATGGGCTCACGCCCTGCCACAGGATCCTATGTCAACTACCGACTTCGCATCACTGGGTGTTTCTGCACCCGTATTGAAAGCTGTTCAAGAACTGGGCTATGAAGTTCCTTCGCCAATTCAGGCGCAAAGTATACCGATTTTGTTAAACGGAGAGAATCTTCTGGGGACCGCACAAACCGGTACCGGGAAAACTGCTGCCTTTGCCTTGCCATTGCTGAGTCGCCTCGATGACAAACAGCACGCACCGCAAATATTGGTGTTGACGCCCACCCGGGAGCTGGCCATACAGGTGGCGGAAGCATTTCAAACTTACGCCCGACACATCAAGGGTTTTCATGTATTACCCATATACGGCGGAGCAGATATCAAAGGCCAATTGCGAGGGCTAAAGCGAGTCACGCATGCAGTGGTAGGCACCCCAGGACGGGTCCTCGACCATTTGCGACGACGCAGTTTGGATCTCAGCCGCGTGACTGGGTTGGTTCTCGATGAAGCTGATGAAATGTTGCGTATGGGTTTTATTGATGATGTCGAGACGATACTATCGAAAACTCCCGCCAACTGCCAACGTGCTCTGTTCTCAGCGACCATGCCGCCCGCCATAAGACGCGTCGCCGAAACTTATTTAGGTGATGCTCAGCGAGTAAGTATCGAGTCCAAAACCAAGACCGTAGAGCGGATAGATCAAAAGTATTTAATGGTCAAAGGTCACCAAAAAATGGATGCCCTGACGCGCATACTCGAAGTTGAAAACTTCGATGGGATGCTTGTTTTCGTTCGCACCAAGTCTTCGACTGTCGACATCGCGGAAAAACTCGAAGCTCGTGGCTTTTCCTCTGCCGCGCTAAATGGCGACCTCAGCCAAACGCTGCGCGAACGCACCATTAATCGGCTAAAAAAAGGCCAGGTCGATATCGTCGTTGCCACCGATGTCGCCGCGCGCGGCCTAGATGTGGAGCGGATCAGTCATGTCATTAACTACGATGTTCCCTATGATAATGAATCTTATGTCCACCGGATCGGACGCACCGGTCGCGCTGGACGCGATGGTATTGCTATTTTATTTGTTACCCAAAAAGAGATCCGAATGCTGCGGTCCATTGAAAAATCGACGCGGCAAATCATTAACCCACTGGTACTTCCTAGCAATGCCGAAGTCAGCGACTTACGGATTCAGCAGTTCACTGAACAGTTGATTAAATCCGTCGAGGCTCCTCAACTGGGGAAATTTCGCCAATTAATAGAAACAATGAGCCTCCAGCATGCGATGGATGTCACCGATATCGCCGCCGCATTGCTCTTTGAAAACCAGAAGGACCGACCGCTTTTCCCTCGGCTAGAAGCGCTGCAGTCACCGAGTCCTGCAAACTCTGATAAGCGCCGAGATCGACCGCGCGAACGCGATAACGATCGTAAGAAACCACGCGCAGAGCACCGCAAAACACCACGCACGGACAGCGCCAAAGGCGAAACCGAACAAACTAAAAAGCCACGTCTCGAAAACTCAAAGGGCCAGATCGAACACACTAAAAAGTCGCCCCCAGAAAACCACAAGGGCCAGA
>JAPKCN010000101.1 GCA_028822945.1 Porticoccaceae bacterium
TCCGGAATTTCCCCCCAACGCCGGACTTCAATATTGTCGGTTTCGTCGACGCCCGGCGGTACGCTGCTGTCGGGTATATTCGGAATCCCATGGAGCAACTCTTCAATCTGTTGCTGAACGACGGCAAACGCCTGCTCGGCCTCAATAAAGGTATGTTTGAGATATTCGCCCTTAGCCTTTAACGGCTCTATATCTTCACCTTTTGCCTTGGCCTGCCCAATCAATTGACCAATCGCTTTTGAGTACTGATTGCGCTCGGCCTGCAAGTTTTCAGCTTTTATTTGCCTCTGTTTGCGCTCTGCATCCAGTTTTACAAACTGCTCACCGTCGAGCTTATAACTTTTTAGGCGCAGCGCACCACTAATGTCGGAAAGTTCTGTGCGCAGCCGTTTCGGGTCAATCATAAGGGTTCCTTTACAGGTTTCGGGTGACGATCACAGCGATAACAGTCGCCAGCCAGCCAGCAGAGCATATTAGACACTACATAGACAATAGCTAGGTCTATGTGACTATTTTTTTAGAGTACCGGCGCATGCAGCAAAAAGCTTGAGTAGCTGGTAAAAGGGCCTCAAAAGCCAATCCTTAAAAACACCTTGGCACTTTTCAATATCAGCGCTCGGTCATCAATAATTACGAACAGCACCACAAACGCAGCATGTCCTAGGATATTCACGACCAAGGTAGCCAAGAAAAATTTTCCGTTACCGCCAAATACCAGGAAAACGGCATAGCGCACGAAAGCGCCAAGTGCCCCACCCGCGCCTATCATCAGCCAATGCACCTATATTTCCCTATTCAATCGTCCATAAGATGACGCCATTCCTTTTGGTTGCAATGGCACTAAGCACAGTCGTCATGATCCATCACCGATTACGCCATCTGTAATCGCCAACTTCGCAATTATTATTACCGATTACCGATTACCGATTACCGATTACCGATTATCGATTACCTCGATATCTGCTGGTATTTTAAAGGTAAATGTTGCGGCTGAAATCGACTGATTAAGTTTGATGCGAGAAAATGTAAATTCGTTAATTTGCTCGGCACTGGTGATCGATACCGCCGACAACAGTCCCTCTGAAAAGATGACTTCGATACTCGTAATCAATCCGGCCGTGTCTAGCGGCGTAAGCAAGAAGCGTTTATTGGACTCACCAGAGGTCAATAGACGCACTGCGTATGTCGCGTCAATAGTCTCCAATGATCCGGAGAAGATCAATGCAGGCGTAACCGACATCTGCGCATCAAAGTCATCAACAATCACCTGTTCCAGCTCGGCATCGTAGATCCATATCTGACGACCATCGGTAATAACCTCCTGAGTCATGGGCTCCTGCGTTACCCAGCGCATGGACTTCGGTTTGGCAAACTCAAAGACCCCGTTTGTTTGTTGCATTTCTAGACCTTGATCGTCTCGTGTGCGCTGCTCGAAGCGCGCACTAAAACTTCTCATCGGCGTCAGTAACGCGTGTAATTGTGCACTTTCGGACAACTCGACTGCCGCTCCATGCACAGACGCACACAGCAGACACCCAAGAACACCGTAAAGTAGCGCGGACAATCCTCGATCAGCACTATTCACGGGCGGCCCGCGGCTGGCACTAGCACCTCGCGACCGCCACTATTGCTCATACTACTGACAATACCGGCGGCTTCCATTGTCTCTATCAGGCGCGCAGCGCGGTTGTAGCCAACACGCAGTTTACGTTGCAGCGATGAAATAGACGCTTTGCGCGACTCGATGACAAAGGCCACAGCCTCATCGTACAGTACGTCGGCATCGGCATTGTCATTGCTATCTTGCTCGCTGCTGAAGCCCGGCACCAAAATGTTGGCAACACTAGCTTCATCAGTGATGTCTGCAATATACGCGGGCTGGCCGCGGCGCTTCAGTTCTGCCACCACCCGATGCACCTCGGGGTCGTCGACAAATGCACCGTGCACACGCTCGGGCACACTGGTGCCCGGCGGTAAATAGAGCATATCGCCGTGCCCGAGCAACTGTTCTGCGCCACCTTGGTCGAGAATTGTCCGAGAATCGACTTTAGAGGATACTTGAAAGGCGATGCGCGTAGGCACATTTGCCTTGATCAATCCAGTAATCACATCGACGGAGGGTCGCTGGGTGGCGAGTATCAGATGGATGCCGGCGGCTCGTGCCTTCTGCGCAATCCGAGCAATTAGCTGTTCAACTTTTTTGCCGACGATCATGATCATGTCGGCAAATTCGTCAATTACCACCACTATATAAGGTAGAGCTGTTAACTCGGGCGCCTCTGGCGGCGGTAAATTCGAGTCCCACGATGCATGGCTGGAGTCGAATATCCACAGCGGGTCCAAAATTGGCGTACCAAGCTTATTTGCCTCTTCAATTTTGCGATTGTATCCAGAAATATTGCGAACCCCCATAGCGGACATCAGCTTATAGCGCCGTTCCATTTCCCCGACACACCAACGCAAACCGCTGGCGGCGTCATTCATATCGGTAATCACCGGTGTCAAAAGATGCGGAATACCGTCGTAAACTGATAGCTCTAACATTTTAGGGTCAACTAGAATCAACTTGACCTGCTCGGCTGACGATTTGAATAATAGGCTCAGCAGCATGGCATTAATACCCACTGACTTACCTGAACCAGTCGTTCCGGCAACTAATAGATGCGGCATTCGAGCGAGGTCGGCCACGACGGGCAATCCTGATATGTCGTGTCCTAGGGCGAGTGTTAAAGGTGAATTGGCGCGATCATATGCGTCGCTAGAAAGCACCTCACTAAGCCTGACCATCTGTCTTTTTTCATTGGGAATCTCAATTCCCACCACTGATTTTCCTGAGATTACCTCTACGACTCGGACGCTAATTACCGCCATAGAGCGTGCTAAATCTTTTGCCAAAGAAGTAATTCGGCTGACTTTAATGCCAGCCGCCGGCTGAATTTCAAAGCGCGTAACCACTGGCCCTGGTAGTACTGCCGTGACCTCGGCACTGATACCAAAGTCTTGCAGTTTATGCTCTAGCAGCCGCGACAGGTGCTCGAGGGACTCCGGCGAGTAGCCTGCCTGTGCGTCAATACTAGCTGGGTCGAGGAGATTCAGCGGCGGCAGAGAGCCGGTTAAGGGATGGTCGATAAATAGAGTTTGCTGTTTTTCACGCTCTACACGGGGGCTTTTTTGCTGCGTCGGCGCCGGGAGTTTAATGATAGGGGCAATGCGTTTTTGCTGTTCTGCTGCACCCGAACTTAACTTGGCGCGGCGCTCGGCTTTCATTACCTGAGCCTGCTGCTGCTCGCGACGCTGATTCAATCGCATCAAGAAAAGATCACGTAACCGATGAAACGCAGCCAAAAAGCCTAGCGCGACGCGCTTGCCAATTGTGAACCACGAGATGTCGGCAAACACGCTGACGCCAAATAGAAATAAAGCGGCCAATATAAGACTGCTACCGACGGTGTTAAAAACCGCCATACAGGCATCGCCAATCTCTTTACCGAGCAGGCCGCCAATATATTGGAAACTGACTTCAAAATTAGTTAATTGAATATGCGCAAGCGCCGTTGCGCTGGTCATTATGAGAATAAAACCGATCGACGCAAGCAGCAATGCGCTGGTTTCAAATTCATCCGCGGTCGAACAAAAGTGCTGGCGCAATTTTTCTGCTGCCCGCAACGCCAGAGCAAAGGGAAAGAGATATGCCATAACACCGAAAAGATAGTAAAAAATATCCGCGATCATTGCACCTGCCGGGCCAACAGCGTTGTTTACCCCAATGCGTGTCCCAGTAGTCGACCAACCAGGATCGTCTGGAGAAAAACTCAATAGGGCAATAAAAACCACCAGGCAGACTAATATTAAGCCGATCAGTGCGCCTTCTGCGACCAAGCGAGCGACCCTAGAATTATCCGATTGCTCAGATCCAGTGCCCTGCTCCTCTTTACGCTTGTTGCTCTGGCTTCGCAATGCAATACCCCTTTGATATATACGGCGCAATTGTAGCTGATTCTTGAGCAAACATAGATAGCTGAAGTAATAATTGGCAGGCTCACGGTATATTTAAAAAACCAGTTGGGCGCGAACCGCGAATAGCTTTATTATAGGTTAATTACAGATAGGTTAGTCACGCGCAGAGACGCTTGGCACAAATCACCTATGACTTCCAACTCAGCTGAGACATGTTATGACAAGTATCCACCACCCATTAATTATTCTTGGTTCAGGCCCTGCAGGCTGGACTGCCGCGGTATACGCCGCGCGTGCTAATCTAAATCCAGTTGTGATTACTGGCATTCAACATGGCGGTCAACTAACGACTACCACCGATGTCGACAACTGGCCCGGCGACGCCGATGGCGTTCAGGGGCCCGAGCTTATGGAGCGCATGCAAAAACATGCAGAACGTTTTGATACGAAGACAATTTTTGATCATATAGAGTCGGTAGAATTGTCCCAAAAACCGTTTACATTAATAGGCAGTTCAACCTACACCTGCGATGCTTTGATTATCGCTACGGGCGCCTCAGCGCAATATTTGGGGCTTCCATCGGAACTTGCATTTATGGGTAAAGGAGTCTCGGCTTGCGCTACCTGTGACGGCTTTTTTTACCGCAATCAAAAGGTTGCAGTCGTCGGCGGGGGCAATACTGCGGTTGAAGAAGCGCTCTATTTAGCTAATATTTGTAGTGAAGTGGTCCTCGTTCACAGACGCGACAAGCTCCGCGCAGAAAAAATGCTACAAGATAAGCTTTTTGCCAAAGAGCGCAACGGCAACATTAATATTGAGTGGAATCACACGCTCGAAGAGATACTCGGCGATGACCGCGGTGTTACAAAAATTGCGATTACCGATAGTCACAGCGGTGCGCTTAAAGAAATTACGACAAGTGGCGTGTTTATTGCTATCGGCCACAAGCCTAATACAGATATTTTTGCCGGCCAACTAAAGATGCATGATGGTTACCTAGAGATAGCTGGCGGGTTGAACGGCAACGCCACAGAGACCAGTATTAGCGGTATTTTTGCCGCTGGCGACGTGGCTGATCATGTCTACCGACAAGCAGTTACCTCGGCGGGTAGCGGCTGTATGGCCGCGCTTGATGCGGAGCGTTTCCTCGATGATTAATTGATATGCCAATAGTCTCACTGAGTACAACACATCCAAGGTTTCCGGATCCTTGTAGCGCCGAGACTGCACCTGATGGGTTACTGGCAGTTGGCGGAAACCTCAATCCGAACACTCTCTTAACCGCTTATCAATCGGGAATCTTTCCGTGGTATCAGGATGGCGATCCATTGCTCTGGTGGAGTCCGTCAGTACGCTGTCTGCTCGACCCCAGGGACATCCATATTTCTCAAAGTTTGCGCAAAGCAATGCGTCGCGGCGGTTATGTGGTGACCACTAATTGCGCCTTTGAGCAAGTACTACTCGGCTGCAGCGCCGAGCGAGATGCACAGAGCCCTGGTACCTGGATCACCGAGGAGATGCGAGCCGCCTACGCCGATTTACACCGCTGCGGTTGCGCTCACTCGGTAGAAATGTGGCGCAACGGCGATTTAGTCGGCGGCCTCTATGGAGTCGCTGTCGGCGGGATGTTTTGTGGTGAGTCAATGTTCAGTCGAGAGACAAACAGTTCAAAAATTGCCTTGGTGACACTTAGTCAAAAGCTGGTGAAGGCACAATTTAGTTTGATCGACTGCCAGTTACCAACACCTCACTTGCTCAGTTTGGGGGCGATACCGATCGCCCGTAAGGCATTTTTAGACCGCTTACAGCATCAGGTAAATCGAGATTTATCTTGGCCAATATTTGACGACTAGTATTTGAATACACACATTTTTCTGCAACTATTGGCCTGACAAACTAACATGTTAAACTTATTGCCCGATTAATTTGTGGTCTTTACAACTGTATCGGAATCGGCGCATAACGAACTTAGACGTAAAGCACCACACAAACACGAGGGATTTGGATTGACTCAAATAATAGCAACCGAGACTTTTGACGTGGGGCTATTGCTGTCAGAAGCGCACACGTGTAGCTATATCGCGGGACAGCAGGCGCGCATGATTTTCGTCGACCCGCATACCAACGTCGACCTCGCCTTATACAGTCAGCTGAGTCGCTTAGGTTTTCGGCGCAGCGGTAACTTTCTTTATGCGCCCAATTGCGAGGCCTGTGAGTCCTGTGTTCCAAGTCGGGTTGCTGCGCAGCGATTTAAACGCAACCGCTCGCAGCAACGTTGCTGGATAAAAAATGCCGATATTGTCATCGAGCAAACTTCAAACATAGATATGGCCGAACACTATTTGGTATATGCCAACTACATAAGGCAGCGGCATGCGGATGGCGACATGTATCCACCGTCGATGAAACAGTTTCACGATTACTTAGGTATTCCCTGGGTGTGCACCAGTTACCTGGAAATGCGCCTTGCAGATAAATTGATCGGTTGCGCCGTAATCGATGGTATTGATCATGGCATCTCGGCAACCTACACGTATTTCCATCCAGATTTTGCGCATCGTAGTCTAGGTACACTCGCGATTTTGTTTCAACTTGACTTAATTCGCCAATTGGGGCTTGACTATTTGTATTTAGGGTACTGGATAGAGGCATGTCAAAAAATGAGTTATAAGCGAAATTATCGGCCATTGGAGGTATTTCAAGGTAATTGCTGGCGCGAGCTTAAATGATTTTGCTAAACGCAGCATTATAGGGCAAACTTGCGCACGTTTTAGCATTGAGATAGACAGCGACACATGGCGAAAGAAGAAAATATTGAGTTTGAAGGGGAAGTGGTAGATACCCTTCCAAATACGACCTTTCGAGTAAAACTCGAAAATGGGCATGTTATCATTGCTCATATATCAGGTAAAATGCGCAAGCATTACATTCGAATATTAACAGGGGATAAGGTCAAGGTAGAGATGACGCCCTACGACCTAAGTAAGGGTAGAATCACTTTTAGGGAACGGTAGTTACCTCGTCATGATCAGATTTCTTCAAAGGCACATTG
>JAPKCN010000102.1 GCA_028822945.1 Porticoccaceae bacterium
TGCAGTCACTTTTGTCTGCCTCTCTATTTATTTGTAGGCAATGCTGGTGCGTCTTGCGATACGCAGATATTGGCATTGCTCAACTACGTCGGACTGGTTGACGAGTTTTTGATTTTTAACGGCGGGCCTAGTTACTTTGGTTAGAGCGTGGTGGGTGACAACGGCGTCATAGAATTACACAAACGACCTCGTTGTTGGGTTACTCAATAGTTAGCCATTCTCTACTTCACCAGTGCGTCGCAGCGACTGATGCTGCGCTTTATAATCAGCGATGCCATGTTGGCAGATAATCATTGTAGCTTGCGTAGACTGTCACTCCAGCTCAGTCGTCGCGGTGAATAATGACGTCTTGGCCCGCGTAGTTGATCGGCACCATAATGGTATCGCGGGCAATATTGGATAGTTCTGGGTAGTCTAATGTGTAGTGCAGTCCTCGGCTCTCTCGGCGCTCTAGCGCGCAGCGGATAATGAGTTCTGAAACGGTGGCTAGATTGCGGAGCTCGAGCAAATCGCGACTCACTCTGCAGTTACCGTAGTATTCCTGTATCTCTTTTTGTAGTAGCTTAATCCGATGCTGTGCTCGCTCTAAACGTTTATTGGTGCGTACTATGCCGACATAGTCCCACATAAACCGCCTTAGTTCGTCCCAGTTGTGAGAAATAACGACCTGTTCGTCAGAGTTTTGTACACGCGATTCGTCCCAATCTAAAATCGAGTCTGGATCTTCGATATCGGCTGTGGCTCGATTGATCGCCTGTGCTGCGGAGCGAGCGTAGACGATACACTCAAGCAGCGAGTTACTGGCCATACGATTGGCACCATGCAAACCAGTGAAAGCGTTTTCGCCAATTGCATAGAGATTTAATAGGTCAGTTTGGGCACTTGTGTCGACCAAGATACCGCCGCAGGTATAGTGAGCTGCAGGTACCACAGGGATTGAATCGGTGGTGATGTCGATCCCAAATGTGAGGCAGTGCTCGTAGACGGTGGGAAAGTGTTCGACGATGAAATCGGCGGGTTTATGGCTAATATCTAGATACAGGCAATCGCTACCCAGGCGTTTCATCTCGTGATCGATGGCTCTTGCGACAACATCTCTCGGGGCGAGTTCGCCGGCCTCGTGAAAGTGCTGCATAAAGCGGCTGCCATCGGGTAGTCTCAGCACCGCGCCCTCTCCGCGTAGGGCCTCGGTGATCAAAAAAGATTTGGCTTTAGGGTGATAAAGACAGGTCGGGTGGAACTGGTTAAATTCTAGATTTCCGATTCGGCATCCGCGCCGCCAAGCCATAGCAATACCGTCACCACTGGCGCCATCTGGATTGCTAGTGTATAGATAGGACTTGCTCGCTCCGCCGGACGCAAGGATGGTGCTTTTGGCTTGAAAAACCTGCACTTTTTGCGACTGTATGTCCAGGACATAGGCGCCAGTGCAGCGAATTTTCCGAGAATTTTTGTCGGCTTGGGTAACTAGATCCACGGCGCAGTGATGTTCAAAAATATCAATATTTTGGGATGCAATTACTTGATCTACAAGTGTGCCAGTAACGGCTTTGCCGGTGGCATCTGCGCTATGCAGAGTACGTCTGTGGCTATGGCCACCCTCCTGGGTCAGATGATAGTGCTGTTGGTCGGTATCGCGAGTAAAATCGACTCCCTGACTAATCAGCCACTCGACAGCTGCAGGGCCATTTTCAACCACAAATTGAACGGCTTCACTATGACACAGGCCTGCGCCAGCAAGTTCTGTGTCGGCGATATGCGCTGCGGCGCTGTCATTTTCATCGAAAACAGCCGCTATGCCTCCCTGGGCAAGCCAGGATGCCCCGGCCTGAAGGGTTGATTTGCTGATAAGAGCGACCCGATAAGTGGGGTCGATATGGAGTGCCAGCGTAAGGCCAGCGGCGCCGCTGCCGATAACCAACACATCATAAAAGGTATTTTGTCGCATGCTAAAAACACAAATTTCTGGCGTGCCATGATAATATATCTAGAGTATTATTGCAGTTGATGGTTCTAAATAAGCTGTCTAGTTGTAATTAACTGGTTGTCCATAAAGGACTCAGACAAGCAGAATCTGACGGGTACACAACGCTAAAATGAAACACAGTGATACAGATGCGAATGATCAACAACTGGTACAGAGGGTTCAGCGAGGCGACAAGCGAGCGTTCGATCTTTTGGTGCTAAAGTACCAATTCAAATTGCAATCAATCATCTCTCGCTTTGTGCGCGATCGAGATGAAATTCCGGATGTAACTCAGGAGGCTTTTATCAAGGCCTATCGAGCGCTTCCTGGCTTTAGAGGCGAGAGTCAATTTTATACTTGGCTCTACCGGATCGCGGTCAATACCGCAAAAAATTATCTCGTTAGTCGAAGTCGTCGTCCACCATCCGCTGATATCGAAGCCGGGGAGGCAGAGCAACTCGCCAGTAATGAAAGACTCCATGATCTCGATTCGCCCGAAAATCGACTTTTTTGTGAGCAACTCGACAACGCCATTCGGCGAACAATTGCCGATCTACCAGAGGATCTTCGTACTACCATTACATTGAGAGAGTTCGAGGACTTGAGCTATGCTGACATCGCGACAATCATGCAGTGCCCGACGGGTACTGTGCGCTCAAGATTGTTTCGCGCTCGAGAGATTGTCGACGCTAAAGTCAGAACGTTAATTGAAGAAAATTAAAAGTGGTTGGAACCTTTTTGCGCTACTATTGTCCCACTACTGTGAGCCAAGATGTAGGCAAATTCCACGAGGGAAGTGAATGACTGAACAAAGCGAGACTTTAAAGGAGTCGCTGTCGGCTTTAATGGATGGTGAGGCTAATGAACTTGAAGTTCATCGTCTAATGCAGAGTTTAGAGAGCGATCGGCAGGGTGATTTGAGAGAATCTTGGCAACGCTATCATCTGACGTCTTCTGCGATAAAAGGCGAGACCCCCACGTTTAGAATCGATTGCAGTGCTGCCATTGCTGATGCCGTAGACGACGAAAAGAACCACTCGATTATACCTAACAACGGCATCTTTCTAGTGCTGGGTCAAACGGCAATTGCTGCATCGGTAGCACTGATTGCCATCTTGGGTGTGCAGCAGTTTAATCAACCAGCACCGGCCATCGGCATGCAAAGCGCAGCGCTCGATCCTTATGATGTCAATATTAACACGGGGCCTGCGATGCAGTTTCCAACCGGCTTTAAGCCACGTATCAATGCACAAACTGTAGCGGGCTCGTTAGACAATTCGCCCCTGAGGAGCGTCGCAGAAACTACATTGCCGGTATTAGATAGACAGATATTTCCCGATAAAAAAATCCTCATGCACATAGACGAAATGATTACTAGGCACGCTGAAAATTCTTCTATTCACAGCATTCATGGCACTGTCCCATTAATTGATGTAAATAAGGCTGATGTAACGACAGAGCGGCGTTGATTGTTTTTCCAGTTATATGTTTAGAGCGTTCTTCGGCGAGATAGCTTAGATGCAAGCATTTTTATGAGACAACATCTATGAGATTGAGTGCGCTGCTACGTTTTTTAGCATGGAGTTTGTCTGCAATCTTTTTTGCGCAGGCGTATGCCGCGCCTCTAGCCGATATCAATTCCCTTGTGGCGCAAATAGTCGGCGCTGCAGGGCAAGTCAACTACACTGGAATTGCCACCTATGAATATGCTGGACGGCGCTCTATAGTCAGGCTGTCGAGTCGTATGCACGAGGGAATGAGGCATCGGCAGGTGGATTACCTCGATGGTGGGCCGCGCAAAATCTCGCATTATGCGGATGACATAAACTGTCTGTCCGAGGAAAACCTAGAGCCATTGATGGGCACTTTTCTTGGTGTTCACGGTCTGCACCGAAACCTCTACAAGCATTATTCAGTTGTGGTTGATAATCCCAGTCAAGTTGGAGGCCGCGGGGTCAACGTATTGCGGATTATTCCCAACGACGCCCACCGTTTTGGCTATGTGGTGGGATTGGATGTCACCACCGGATTGGTGTTGCGCGCTGCGTTAGTAAATGCGCAAGGCCAAGCGTTGGAGCGGTTTCAGTTTCTTGAGTTGATGGTCGAGCCACCGTTCAACGGCACCGTCTCGAATATTATACCTCAACGCGGGCCCTGTCAGGCGGCTGTTCGAGCGAAGCGGCTTGAGCAGCCTGGTTGGTTTCCCGAATGGTTGCCTCCGGGTTTTGAGTTGCGCGCGCATGGAGCTGGTCATGCCGATCGATTGTGGACTTATTTGTATTCGGACGGCATAGCGGGTATTTCTATTTTTATAGAGTCGACGGGTACTCAAGTGCCACCCTCCTTTGATGCGAATTTGGGCGCTACCGCGGTGTTACATAGGCAGGCCAAACTGGGTAAGCAAAGTTACAGTGTGTCCATCGTTGGCGAAATTCCGCGGGCTACTGCAAAAAAAATTGCCAACCAAATCAAATATCGCGACGAAAAACAACCTCAACGGTGATCTTGTCGTAAAAGAGTATATACACGATAAGCTTTAGTGACATGAGAGCATCCGTCGGGCATTGTAGCCGCTCCGACTCCGAGCCATTAAGATTCGAGATTATGGACGTTTTGAACGACAGAAAAAGGATATTTATAGATGTATTTTAGATTGGTAATGACGATTTTTTGCTGCCTAATGGTGACCTCTAATGCAAAAGCTCAGCTTCCCGACTTCGCGAGTTTGGTGGCCGAGGTATCCCCGGCTGTAGTTAAAATTAACGTTACCTTTAAAGAAACAAATCGTCAAAGCTCGCAGGCTTATCCCAGGCAGATGCCAGAGATTTTTCGCGAGTTGTTAGAGCAACAGCGGCGCAATCAGCAGGATAGACCTAAGGGCTACTCGATGGGTTCTGGTTTTGTGATTTCTGAAGATGGCTATATCTTGACCAATCACCATGTCGTAAACGACGCCGATGAAATCCGCGTCAGCTTTGCCGATCGTAGCGAGTATTTAGCTAGTATTGTGGGTACCGACCAACGCTCCGACCTAGCTCTGCTAAAAATTGAAGCGGAAAGCCTTCCTACACTTATCTTTGCGGGTCAAGACGAATTGCGTGTCGGCGCCTGGGTATTGGCAATCGGCTCCCCGTTTGGTTTGGATTATTCGGCTACCGCCGGCATCGTCAGCGCTATTGGACGCAGTATTCCGAGTGCGAATAACAGCAATTATGTCCCCTTTATCCAAACCGATGTGGCAATTAATCCGGGTAATTCTGGCGGGCCATTGTTTGATCTAGAGGGGCGTGTGGTAGGGATCAACTCGCAAATATATTCGCGCTCGGGCGGCTCGATTGGACTGTCTTTCGCAATACCTGCAAGTCTCGCACGTAATGTAGTGGCGCAACTTAAAGAGACCGGTCGTGTCGACCGCGGGTGGCTCGGTGTGGCGATCCAGGATGTCAGCCAGGAACTGGCTAAATCGCTTGATCTCAGCGTTGCTCAGGGCGCGTTAATTAGCGATGTGACCGCCGACAGTCCGGCCGACAAAGGCGGTATCGTGCCGGGCGATGTGATTACCCGCTTTAATCAACAGCGGGTTCTCGACTCTCTTGATTTGCCGCCCCTAGTCGGTCGGGTGCCGCCTGGCGAGAGTGTTCCAGTAGAGATTTTCCGAGACGGCTCGAAGCAGATATTGGAGGTAACAGTCGCCGCGTTAGACGCTAATTTACAAGACGAACGTGGGCAGCCGTCATCGACGAATTATGGCGATCGTTTGGGTATTGTGGCCGAGGCATTGAGCGACCTTCAAAAACGCCAATTGCGTCAACGCGATGGGGTCATTATCACCGAGGTACTACCAAAGTCGGCAGCCGCTAATGCTGGACTAAAAAGCGGTGATGTTATTGTCCAACTGGGACAGATCGGGATCGAAAACTTCGAAGTCTACCGCAGCGTGCTGCCTAAACTACCCAGGGATAGGCCAATCGCAATCCGTTTTATCCGACAGGGGCAAGCAGTTTTTAGAACGATTCAGCTCGATGCTAAATAAACTGCGAGAAAAGTTGATGGGGTGCGTTATTGCGAGTTTGATGGATGGCGTTCAGACAATAAGTAAGCTAGACTTGCCGCGCATTTTTGGGGGTGCATAAAGCCAGATGTCAGATCTAAGTCATATCCGCAATTTCTCTATCATAGCCCATATCGACCATGGTAAGTCGACCATCGCGGATCGATTTATTCAACTTTGCGGAGGGCTGAGTGAGCGTGAGATGGATGCTCAGGTGCTCGACTCTATGGACATCGAGCGCGAGCGCGGTATCACTATCAAGGCGCAGAGCGTCACGTTGCCCTACACGGCGCGCGACGGTAGCCTTTACCAACTCAATTTTATCGATACCCCTGGTCACGTAGACTTTTCTTACGAGGTCTCTCGGTCACTGGCCGCCTGCGAAGGGGCTTTGTTGATTGTCGACGCGGCTCAGGGCGTCGAAGCGCAGTCGGTAGCTAACTGTTACACCGCGATCAATCAAGGATTAGAGGTGCTGCCGGTACTAAACAAGATGGATTTACCGCAGGCCGAACCTGAACGTGTGATTGGTGAGATCGAGGATATTATCGGGATCGAAGCGCAGGATGCCGTGCGTTGCAGTGCCAAGAGTGGTTTGGGTATTGAAGACATCCTCGAGCAAATCGTGGTATCGATTCCGCCGCCAATAGGCGATATAGATAAACCTCTTCAGGCTTTGATTATCGATTCGTGGTTCGATAACTATCTCGGTGTGGTGTCGCTGGTGCGAGTGGTACAGGGAACAATTCGGGTCAAGGATAAGATCATTTCAAAGTCGATTGGCAAGGTGCATGGTGTAGATAGCGTTGGAGTATTCACCCCCAAGCGCTGTGAAACCGGTGTGTTAAAAGCCGGCGAAGTCGGTTTTATGGTGGCCGGTATCAAGGATATTAAAGGGGCACCGGTTGGCGATACCTTGACTCATGGAAGTAGCGCCGATGTAGACGCTCTTCCAGATTTCCAAACTATTAAGCC
>JAPKCN010000103.1 GCA_028822945.1 Porticoccaceae bacterium
TTCAATTTCAGGGTTGATATAAACTCGCGGTGCAGAGCCGCCGCCGTCCAAATCCATTACGATAACCCGAAGGTGAACATCTACCTGGGTTGCCGCCAGCCCAATCCCGTTGGCGTCCCACATAGTTTCAAACATATCGTCCACCAGGCTCTGAGTGCCGGTGTCGACCGTCATTACCGGCAGCGCTTTCAGTCGCAGTCGCGGGTCCGGATATTGGAGAATTGTCATTATGCTCATAATAAATGTGATGCGCGTCTTGAAAACAGCGTTTAGCCCCTGTCTTGGTTTACGTGTGCCAGCATTATAGCAGGCTTACATTGACAGAAAATACACCTATTGGCCAAGGAGAACGCGCATCCCGCTGGGATCGGCAATTTCGGATCGGCAAAACATACCTAGGCACCAATTTTCTAAGAACAAAGTGTTCAATCGGCATATGCGGTTTAACTGCTAAAAGTATATTACACGGCTATGAGTGGCTTAGTGATGGCTATGCCCTAGGAGGTTGGCTACGCTCCGGCAGCGGCGGTAATGCAGGGCGCTACCGCATCTAAACAGCACCACTTTTTATGTTACATGACCACTTTGAGGGTTTTTTTAGCACTAACTTTAGCGCATTTGATGCCGTCGTAGGCGCTGAAGTTACGCGTATTAAGCTGCAGTTTCGGGGCGGAGAGTGGTGGTAAAAGGTCGCTTTTATACTCGACGAATGCGAGCCTCTGAATGCGCGCTTAGTTAGTGGTTACCGAGGACGACTATCCTCCGTTGGTAAAACAGATTGCTTTGCCGGCGCCAATACCTTTTTGTGCGCGGCGACCACATTAACCTACACTTGCTATTACAAGCGATAGTGGGTAGTCGAGACATGAAGTCTGGCGCAACGCTGGAGTAAATGCCTTACCAGTCTCGGCTTTACCATCACCAGTGGCAACGCCTTGGGTATCTATGGTGAGGCGCACTAGGCGCCATTAGAGGTTGATGGCAGCAGAACCTTGGCAATTACGGGAACTGGGATCGATCGAATTTATCCGTGCTGCCATTGCGCACTGGCCGATCGGATTGTCGCCGGTAGCGGTTGTTTGGCTACCGACTTCTTATTTGGCAGCTATCCAAATGCTTGATGTTGACTTACTTGCAATCGTCTTATTAGTGACTTTTGCTTAGGCGTGTTGGTGGTTGAGGCAGCAATTGAAGAGCGATTCGTTAACGACAGCGCGCTGTGCCATGGGGCAGGATCATGAAGTTTTTGCCATCGCTTATTCGATTCACAGCCCGCAGTGCAGCGGTTGCCACTCTTAAATTAAGCAAGGCGCTCTTTGAGTCGATAACGTAGACGATATTGTCGAGCAGTTACAAACTGCTTCAGCTGCCTTAGAGTGTCGGCCGGAATTACCGGATCTACCTGAGTGTCGTGACGGTGAAGCGCTTGCGGAGGCAGAGTATAGCCTCTATTTAGCGATGGGCTATGGCCCAATAGAACTGGATGATTTAGAGCGCGATTGTCGACGGAGGATCGAACAACTGCTGACAATTTTGGTGGAGCTTTAGTTTAAAGGTTTAATTATTAGAAATGTCAGTAGTTATAAGCGTCTCGACTGACTTCGACAGTTGCGTCAGGTGGAAAGTTGGGCTAATCTTCGCGCAATAATATTTCGAGGTAATAAGTTTATGGGTAAACCATTTGTGGCAGTTCTTATGGGTTCCGATTCAGACCTCCCAGTGGTAGAAGCGGGATTCCCTGTACTAGAAAAATTTGCTATTCGCTACGAGGTCAAAGTGACGTCTGCGCATAGAACGCCGACTGCCACAGCTGAATTTGTGCGCGATGCCGACGCCCGCGGTTGCACGGTATTTATCTGCGCTGCGGGGATGGCTGCGCACCTCGCTGGCGCGGTTGCGGCCATGACACTGAAGCCGGTGATTGGCATTCCAATTGATGCCTCTTTAGGTGGCTTAGACTCACTTTTGTCTACGGTACAGATGCCGGCAGGGATTCCGGTAGCGACCGTCGCTGTTGGTAAAGCCGGAGCAAAAAACGCCGCTTACCTTGCAGCCCAGATAATGGCTATCAGCGACCCCGAACTGTCGAAAAAAGTTGTTGCTGAACGCGCCGAGGCGGCTCGCGCGGTCATAGCTAAAGATAGCGCGTTGCAGAACAAGCTGAGTAATCGCTCTTAAGCTATGGACTGGTGTCGCCACCCAGCGATGGAAAAAGCGGCATCAATTGTCGCCGCGGGCGGGATCGTCGCCTGCCCTACAGAGGCGGTGTGGGGACTCAGTTGTGATGCGCGTAGTGAGTCGGCGGTAAAAAGGCTGCTTGTAGTTAAAAATCGGCCGGAGGCAAAAGGGCTGATTTTAATAGTTGATCATATCGATAAGTTGCGTCCATACCTCTCTAAAATTTCGCCATCCCACTACGATCTTCTTCAAGAGGGTTGCAGTGAGTATCCAGTAACTTGGTTGATTCCCCACAATGGCAAAGCTCCCCATTATATAACCGGCGAACACTCGCGACTTGCGGTCAGAGTGACAGCACATCCACCGACGGCGGCGCTTTGTCGATTGGTAGCTGCGCCGCTGGTTTCGACGTCGGCGAATACGAGCGGTAGACCAGTGATGGTTAATGAAGCAGAGGTTGCTGCCCACTTTGGCGATCAGATCGATGCAATTGTCCCGGGAGCGCTGGGATCGGCAGCTGGGCCCAGTGAGATCAGAGATTTAATCACTGGTGACATTTACAGAGAGCGCTGACTAGTTATGGACAAAATCGCTATCAAAGCCTATCTTGTGAATCTTCAGGAGAGCTTGTGTTCGAGCTTTAGTGGTTGTGACGATGCCGTTTGGCAAGATGATGAGTGGCGTCGCGCTGAGGGGGGAGGCGGTCGCAGTCGGGTGCTTGCCGACGGGCGATCAATCGAAAAAGCCGGAATAAATATATCACATATCCGCGGGGTATCACTGCCGGCTTCGGCGACTGAGCATCGACCTGAACTCGCAGGCTGCAGTTTTGAGGCTATGGGCTTATCCTTGGTGGTTCATCCGCAAAATCCTTATGTACCGACCGCGCATGCGAATGTCAGGTTTTTTATTGCAGAAAAAGATGCCGCAGATCCGATCTGGTGGTTTGGCGGTGGCTATGATCTGACCCCTTACTACGGAAACATCGAGGATTGTCGACACTGGCATCAAACTGCCAAAGCCGCATGTGATAAATTTTCTGAGGATTTTTATCCGCGCTTTAAGAGGGCCTGCGATAGTTATTTTTACCTGCCACACCGCGAGGAGCCGCGTGGTATCGGGGGGTTATTTTTTGACGATTTTAACGAGTTGGGTTTTGACGCGAGTTTTGCACTGATGCGTAGCATTGGTGACAGTTTTATCGACGCATATCTGCCGATATTTGAACGTCGTTGCGATCAGACATTTGGTCAGCGTGAGCGCGACTTTCAGCTTTACCGCCGCGGCCGATATGTGGAATTTAATTTGGTTCAGGATCGTGGCACCCTGTTTGGTTTACAATCCGGAGGTCGCACTGAGTCGATTTTGATGTCGTTGCCGCCAACGGCTAACTGGGTTTACAACTGGCAACCAGATCCGGATAGTGCAGAGGCTGAGTTGTACGACAGATATTTGCCACCGCGGGACTGGCTTTAGTAATTGGGGTGAGTTGCCGAGTTTATTGTTGCACAGTTGCGATATTGCGGCAGCCGAATTAAGATCATCGCTTTAAGTATTCGGAGATGGTCGCACTATGCACGATCAATATGCGGTCTTTGGCAATCCCATTGAGCACAGTCGCTCGCCGATGATTCACAGAGAATTTGCGCGTGAGACGGAGGCAGTTATTAACTACCAGCGGCAACTCGTTGCGATAGGCAATTTTGCTGAGAGTGCGACGAGCTTTTTTGCTAGTGGTGGACTAGGGTTAAATATCACGTTGCCGTTTAAAATGGACGCCTACGAGTATGCGGAAAAAGTCACCGATCGGGCAGTCAGTGCCGGGGCAGTCAACATATTAAAGCGCTGCGACGACGGCAGTATTCTCGGCGATAATTCTGATGGATTTGGGTTGGTCACGGATATTCGCGACAATCTGAGTTGGCCAATCCGTGCACAACGGATTTTAGTGATGGGCGCCGGGGGTGCGGTGCGCGGCGTGCTCGAATCGCTGCTTGCCGAACAGCCACAACATCTGGTGATTGTTAATCGTACATTGGGCAAGGCGTTAGCGCTGGCTAAATTGTTTGCCGATCGCGGCTATACGCTCGGGTGCGATTATTCAATGCTCGATGGACAGCAATTCGATCTGGTGATCAACGGCACCAGCGCTAGCTTGAACGGCGGCGAGTTGTATTTGCCAGATACACTCCTGGCGAATTCACAGACTTGTTGTTACGACATGATGTATGCGGCGCAGGCGACAGAATTTATGTCTTGGGCGGCGGCGTTTGGAGCGCGCGTTAGCGATGGTGCGGGCATGTTGGTCGAGCAGGCCGCTGAGTCGTTTTTTGTTTGGCGGGGCATTCGCCCCAGTACTAACCAGCCTCTTAAGTTGCTACGTGATGCCTTGGCGGGTTAGCATGTTTGTTTAGAAGCGTTCGCGCTCGGCCAAATACTCATTCTTTAGTTTTACGTAATTTGCTGGTGAATAAGTAAAAAACTCTATTTCACTGGCACTTACTGCGCGCAAAACCCGACACGGATTACCGACATAGACAAATCCGCTGGCGAGGACTTTCCCGGGAGGAACCATGCAGCCTGCGCCAATTATAATTTCATCATTACAGATGGCGCCGTCATTGACGATAGCGCCGTTGCCAACGAGAATACGATTGCCAAGGATGCAACCATGGAGAATGGCGCGGTGACCGACTACTACGTCGCTACCAATCGTCAGTGGCCAACCTCTGGGGTTGAAGTCGCTGGCATGAGTGATGTGTAAAATCGCAGTATCCTGAATATTCGAACGCGCACCAATGCGGATACTGTGCATGTCGCCGCGTATGACTGCGCCGGGCCACACCGAGCAATCGTCGCCAAGGTGCACATCACCGATGACGGTCGCTGCATAATCAATGAAAACACGGCGTCCGAGAGTTGGCGCAATACCGCGATGAGTACGTATGGAGTTGTTCATCTACGAAGTGTAACGTTTAGCCCGAGGATAGCCAGCGCGATGATTAAGAAATGACTTTTTCCACAGTAAAACGCTTTATTGCGGGGGTGACTTGTCCGAAATGTTCAGTAATGGATAAGTTGCGCGGGTACTCTGAAGACGGTATAAATTTTCGCGAGTGCGTCGCCTGTGGTTTTAAGGATGAAATGCGGGTAGTGTCCGCGCCGCGCGAAATTCAAACCAGAGTGAACACTGCGAAAGATAATGCGGTGCACCGTGTTGATCCGATTAAACTTATCGACAATTAATGCTGGCCATCTACTAATTGGTCAATGCCTCTGCTCCAAAATTGAACTAGGTGTTTTTTTAGCTTTGTCGGGGAGTGCTAAAAAACCGCTGAAACTGGTTGCGGGAAATCAGCTTAAAATCATATTTCAGTGGTTTGGGAACAACTATTCAGGTATTTCCTGCGTATGTTGTGAGATCGCTAATTAATATTTCTATCGGCATAATCGTATGTTGGAAAGTGCCAAGCGGTATAGAGAAACCATCGCGGGTTTGATACACTGCCGCCGCTTCGGTTGGGTGTTTAAAGACCCAGCCGAGTGAGTACAGTGTAACTGGCGTTAAAGACTAATTACCACGGAGATACACACGATGTTGAAAAGAGCGCAAGCACTTTTCTCGAGTTCACTGACGGCGGCGATGCTGATGGCTGCGTCCAGCGGTGCAGGCGCCAGTTCAAGTAATGACGGCGGGTTAGGGAATCTAAACATGGCGCGTGGCGTGACCGAGGTCAGCCAAGTGGCATACGACGTGCACATGTTGATGATGTGGATCTGCACCGTGATAGGGGTATTGGTCTTTGGCTTCATGTTTTATGTGATGTATGCGCATCGCAAATCAAAAGGCGTCGAGGCAGCCAACTTTCACGAACATCTCGGCGTTGAGATTGCTTGGACTGTGGTGCCAGCATTAATATTGATCGTGATGGCTATACCCGCCACCTCGGCACTATTGAAAGTCTACGATACTGACAATGCCGATATTGATATCAAGGTGACTGGCTATCAGTGGAAGTGGCAGTACGAATATCTCGGTGAGGGCGTTAAGTACATGAGTGAGCTGCGAACATCACTCGACGAGGTATACGGCCGCGAACCAAAGGGCGAGCACTATCTGCGCGAGGTCACTGAGCCGCTGGTAATTCCGGTGGACAAGAAAGTACGCTTTTTAATAACCGGCAACGATGTTATTCATTCTTGGTGGGTGCCAGACTTTGGCGTTAAACGCGATGCAGTTCCTGGTCTTTTCACAGCTGCCTGGGCACGAGTCAACACGCCTGGAACGTATGTCGGTGAGTGCACCGAACTGTGTGGTATTGGGCATGCTTTTATGCCGGTAGTAGTGGAAGTGAAGACCGAAGACGATTACAACGCATGGTTGGCAAACAAAAAAGATCAAGCGGCTATATACGCGTCCACAGTAGGTAAAGAGTGGAGTGTCGAGGAGTTGATGGAAAAAGGCCAAAAAGTTTACATGCGTTCTTGCGCAGGCTGTCATCAACCTGATGGTAATGGCATTGCTGGAGTATTTCCGGCCCTAAATGGTAGTGCGATAGTTAATGGGCCCGTAAAGGGGCATATTGCAATACTGATAAATGGCGTTGCCGGTTCAGCAATGCAGTCTTTTGCTGATCAGCTGTCTGAAGTAGATCTTGCGGCCGTTATCCACTACAAACGCAACGCTTGGGACAACGCAGTTGGCGACGTGGTGCAACCGGTTGACATCTTAAATTTTAAAATCGCTCAATAAAGGAGATCCAGATATGGCTCATGGTCCTGCAAAAGGTATTGGTCGCTGGTTATATGCCAC
>JAPKCN010000104.1 GCA_028822945.1 Porticoccaceae bacterium
CCGCGTTAGTGCGTTAAAAGTACCCGGAGGCGCTTCTATATCGCGTAAGCAGATCGATGAATATACCAAATTCGTGAGTATCTACGGTGCCAAGGGTCTTGCATGGATTAAGGTCAATGCCTTAGAGGATGGCGTGGTTGGGTTGCAGTCGCCGATTATTAAATTTTTAGGTGAACAGGTTACGTTAGATATCATGCACAGGTTAGAAGCGAAAAACGGTGATATTGTATTTTTTGGTGCCGATAAATCGCAAATTGTGAGTGAGGCCTTGGGCGCTTTACGTGGCCGAATAGGTGCTGATTTAAACCTCTATAATTGTGATTGGGCGCCGCTCTGGGTTGTTGATTTCCCAATGTTTGAGACTCTCGACAACGGCGGACTAACGCCATTACACCACCCATTTACGGCACCATCATGCTCAGCAGAGGCGTTGATGCATGCTCCGGGAGAGGCGCTATCTAGGGCGTATGATGTGGTTCTAAATGGTTACGAATTAGGCGGTGGCTCAATGCGTATTCACGACAGTGAGATGCAATCGCGTGTTTTTGAAATTCTCGACATCGATGCTGAACAGCAGCGGGATAAGTTTGGCTTTCTGCTGGATGCTCTGCAATATGGGGCACCTCCGCATGGCGGCATTGCATTGGGCCTCGATAGATTGATGATGTTGATGATCGGCAGTGACTCAATCCGCGATGTTATCGCTTTTCCAAAAACTCAGTCTGCGGCCTGCCTGCTGACCGAGGCTCCGAGTGCAGTCGCACCGAATCAATTGCGAGATCTTGGCATTCGGGTGCGTAAGGTCGATAGTTAGATATTGAGTGTAGCCAAACATTAGGGAGTTAAAGCATGGCAGGTCACAGTAAGTGGGCCAACATCAAGCATCGCAAGGCGGCGCAGGATGCCAAGCGCGGTAAGGTTTTTACCAAATTGATACGCGAGTTAGTGGTTGCTGCCAAGGCTGGCGGCCCTAATCCGGATGATAATCCTCGCTTGCGAGCGGCCGTCGATAAGGCGCTTGGCGCTAATATGAAACGCGACACGGTCGATAAAGCGATCGCGCGGGGCGCAGGCGCCGGAGACGGTGAAAATTATGACGAGCTCACATATGAAGGCTACGCCCCCGGAGGGGTTGCGGTGCTCGTCGAGTGCATGACTGATAATCGCAATCGTACCGTCGGTGAAGTGCGTCATGTATTCAGTAAACGCGGAGGAAATCTCGGTACTGATGGCTCAGTTGCCTATCTGTTTAATCGGGTTGGTCAGTTAAGTTTTTTGTGCGATGAAGACGTCGAAGCGCTTTTAGATGCCGCTTTGGAGGCAGGTGCTGAGGACGTAGTTGTCGATGACGATGGGGCGATTGAGGTAGAGACCAGCTTCGAGAATTTTCTCGCTATAAAAGGACAGTTACTGGTTGCTGGATTTGACCCCGAGCACGCTGACATTACAATGTTAGCAAGCATCAAGGTGCCATTAGATTTGGCAGGAGCGGAGAAACTAATTGCAATGATCGATAGCTTAGAAGATTTAGACGACGTACAAAACGTCTATACCAATGCTGAAATCCCCGCCGAAGTCATTGCTCAAATGGAGTTGTAAGAGCTGGCCTACGCGGGTTTTAGTGTCGCGGGAGTTTATTCCCATTTAATATCAATGCAACAACGAGTAATCAACGAAGAGGAATAGCGATGAAAGTTATCAAGACAACCAAAAAGTATACTGTGTATAAAAAAAACTCTGGCCGTTTCGCGGTAAAAGATGCCGCCAAAAACTGGGTGAATGCTGATGAAAAGGTCACTATATTGTTGGCCGAAGGCCTCATTAAAGCAGTTGTTGCGTCATCACCAGCCGATGAAGAGGCTCTTGTCGAAGCAGTAGTAGTTGAAGAGGCGGTAGCTAAAGAAGCATCTGTTGAGGCAGCAGTTGTTGAAGACGCATCTGCTGAAGAGGTTGTAGTTGAAGAAGCTCCCGTCGAAGAGACTCCAGTGACAAAAGATTCAGCAAGTTAATTGCTGCCCCGAAATACGCATCCCCCGCATTACATCGTTTTACGTCCATTCAATGGGTATCAAATGATTCTTTCGGGGGAGGCTTTTTCTATCTGGTCTAGCTTGTATTTATGGAGCTTTTATCCGCGAAGCTACGAACGAGGCAGTCTAAGCTCAGATGACGGTGCTATGACTGGGAGATTAAAAAAACCTCCAAAACAAATAATATAGCGCCTGTGTTTAAGCTACTAGTTATGGAAGTGTCATAACTTGTCTATAGAGTCCGCGTTGTGGCTTAGCAGATTCCTGCAACGGATGTGTCCACCTATTTAGGAGAAAATAGTGTTTCGATCAATTGTGATTATATTTTTTATTCTTGGGTCGTCTGCCTGTCAGCAAAGTGCGCAATTAAACGCGGCTATCGATCTTTTAAATGATCCGATTGGGGTTAGTTTGGACGGGATTACTTTTGTGGAAAAGATCCCATCACAAAGCGGTAAAACGCAGATCCCCTACGAAAAATATTTGCTCGACAACGGTCTCACTGTTATTTTGCATCGTGACTCCTCCGACCCCTTAGTGCATGTGGACATCACATATCATGTCGGTTCGGCGCGCGAGGAGCTGGGTAAATCTGGATTTGCGCATTTTTTCGAGCATATGATGTTTCAGGGTTCAGAAAACGTGGCCGATGAACAACACTTCAAGTTGGTGACCGAGGCAGGCGGCACTATGAACGGCTCGACCAACTCTGATAGGACAAACTACTTTCAAACAGTACCAGCCAATCAACTCGCCAAAGTGCTTTGGCTGGAAGCCGATCGTATGGGTTTTTTCGTCGATGCGGTCACCCAAGAAAAATTTGAAGTACAGCGCGAAACGGTCAAAAATGAGCGAGGCCAAAGGGTCGACAACCGGCCCTACGGGCGCTTGGGGGAGCGGGTTTCCGAGGCCTTGTATCCGTATGGGCACCCATATTCTTGGCCGGTAATTGGCTATATGGATGATCTTGACCGCGTTGGGTTAAACGATTTAAAAGCGTTTTTTTTACGCTGGTACGGCCCCAATAATGCAACTTTAACCATCGGTGGGGACATACAGGTAGCACAGACCTTGCAACTTGTGAAAAAGTATTTTGCCCCGATCCCACGCGGGCCAGAGGTTTCCATGCCAGCGAAGCCGACTGTGAACATTGCTCGGGATCGCTACATCTCGATGCAGGACAATGTTCATCTGCCGCTACTTCTCATGGCTTATCCGACGGTTTCTTTGCGGCATGAGGATGAGGCTCCGCTAGATGTCTTGGCGAGTATACTGGGTAGCGGTAAGACCTCACTGCTATATAAAAACTTAGTTAAAAACCAGCTTGCAGTGCAGGCTGGTGCGAGTCATCCGTGTGCAGAGTTAGCTTGCACTTTTGAGTTCTATGCATTGCCCCATCCAGTCTCGGGTGCATCTCTTCAGGATCTCGAGAGATTAGTGCGAGAGACGCTTGCAGAATTTGAGGAGCGCGGTGTCGAACCGGACGATTTGTTGATCGCCAAAGCGGAGATTGAGTCCGGTACGGTCTTTGGACTGCAAAGTGTCGCTGGTAAAGTGAGTCAGTTAGCGGCAAATCAAACCTATTCGGGAAACCCAAATTATATTCAGAAGGATATTGCCCGTTATAACAGTGTGACTCGGGAGGATGTCATGCGAGTTTACAAGCAATATATCAAAGGGCGGTATGGTGTTATTGTAAGCGTAGTGCCCGAGGGACAGCTTGATCAGGTTGCGGCGCAAGACGATTTTTCCCCGCGCAAGCGATCTGTGGGCGAGGAAGAAACGATAGCCGACGCAGACCTTGTCTTGCGCCGAGCTAAAGACGACTTTGATCGGAGTTTGATGCCGATTGCGGGCTTCAGTAAAGCGGCACAAATACCCGGCCTTTGGCGGTATAAAACGAATAATGGTATCGATGTGCTAGGCGCCCAGAGCACGGAGACGCCGACTACTACGGTACTGCTCAAAATCCCCGCTGGGCACTATTATACTCAAAGCGATAAGGCTGGTACTGTGGCTCTTATAGCGACCATGCTAAATGAATCGACGCAACAGCGCAGTGGTGAGGACATGTCCAAGGCCTTGCAAAAGCTTGGCAGTTCAGTATCCATCAGCCCGGGGGCACACTACTTAACCGTCAGCATGAGTACCTTGACCAAGCATCTCGATGCGACGCTCGCCCTAGTAAATGAAAAGTTGACTCAACCGGCGTGGCTTGACAGTGAGTTTGATCGGGTTAAAAACAACGCTATTGAGGGCGCTATTAACGGTAAAAAAGATGCCGGATATTTAGCTCAGACCGCTTGGAGGCAATTGATGCATAGCAAGAACATCGCTGCGACTTCGAGTGCTGGAGATGAGGTATCCCTCGCCAATATCGATCTCGACGATCTCAAACAGCACTATCGACAGCAGATAAAGCCCTTTGGCGGTCAATTGATTGTTGTGTCCAATCTTGAACAAGAGCGGGTAGTTGAATCGCTGTCGGTCTTTTCTGAGTGGTCCGGGAAGGGAGAGTTGCTCAACTTAAAACTGCCGAAAGCCAAGACCCAAATGGGCGTGATCTACCTCGTGGATAAAAAAGAGGCTGCACAATCGGTAGTTTGGATCGGCAAGCGCTCTATGACCGAGGATATAACGGGTGAGTACTTTCGCTCGTCGTTAATGAATTTTCCTCTCGGTGGCGCTTTTAATAGCCGGATCAATTTAAATCTGCGTGAAGATAAGGGCTATACCTACGGCGCTCGGTCGGGCTTCTCTGGGGGTAAATTGTCCGGAGAATATCGCGCGGGAGCCGAAGTTAGAGCCGACGTCACAGACCGCTCGATAGTCGAATTGATCAGAGAGATCAAGGCGTATGCACAAGACGGTATTAGTGTCGATGAGTTGCTCTTTATGCGCAATGCTATTACCCAACGCGACGCCCTAAAATATGAAACGCCGAGTGCAAAGCTGGGTTTTTTGGCGCGTATTTTGGAACACGATTTAACGCCAGATTTTGTTCGCCAGCAAACCGAAATCGTCGCCAATATTACCAAGCAAGAGATTGACGCATTGGCGAGGAAACACCTGGACATAGAGCAAATGTTGATTCTTGTAGTCGGTAATGCTTTGGTACTAAAGCCGCAGTTAGAGGCACTGGATTACACCGTTATCGACTACGAGATTTAACCTGCCGTGAGGCTATTTAAGTGTATATTATCCAATTAGTTGGGCGCCGGCATTGGCAGTAATGTTGATAGAAAATTACCGAGGTGTGCGGACGCAGTCACCAGCTGCTACTGCTGTTTAGCGGCACTTTTGGCCAACCTGTCGCTTGCGTTGATAAAGTGATGTCTGCGGGTTACCTCTGTTTTTTTCTCGCTATTTAAGCTCTGCGTGTGGAGCTTAAGTTATGCCTGTTGCCATCACTGATCGGTGATACCGTCGACTCGGAGTCAAGGGCGGTTTTATTTGGCGGTGATCCTTGTGATTCGGAATCACTGTTTTAGGATTTGTTTACTTTTCGGGACTAATAGAAGCTATTGATAGAGCCACTAGCGAGACCTAGAAAAACGCAATGACTGGTATATGGCGTCTTAAGATATTAGGACTAATCGATTAGTCGAGTGAAGCCAAGCAAAACCACAGTGATTTTTTTACTATTAGTTGGATCCTTTTTGACTATAACGATGACCGCCGGCGCAGGGTAGGTAAAATGTTCTCTTGCTAGCAGTTAGGGCGTCGGGCGAAGTGATTCCTAAGGCGAGTCTCGAACGCCACATCACTGGCGTCGAGCGTCGTTGGTGCTGCTATATCGTCTAATCTAAGGGATTATTCGAACCCTTTCTAGTTCAGGATTGCCCCCCCTTCCCCGTATTGTAGGCCCTTAATACTGTAGGCAGGAATAGGTCGGTTGGCGCCTCCATCGTGATGTAATGCACAACTGCCGCCAGCGAATGACGCTCTTTAAAAATATCATGTTCTTGTCTCTCATGCCATAAGTTCAATTTCGCTTCGGCGCGACTCCGGAACATGTTTAGACCAATCATCTGAGCTGTGCGTTGTTGAATCACTGCATAACCATTTACAACTGTTATGCTTTTTAAACTGCTCAGATTTTGACAAGATCGAGTAATCTGTGTGTTCAATTATATTCGTACACCGCATTATCGAACGAGACATCTAGTCGCCCGAGCAGTATGCCTGGCGGGTAAGAATATAACAGTTACCCAGATTCAAAACGGGCAGCTGAATATTTCGGCGTCACGAGCAGGCACGTAGGTTTGTCTAACAAAGCGCAAAAGTCTCTATGTAAGCATGGAGTTTGCAAGGCTCTGTGGCGGCTATCTATGGTGAATAGAACGCTATAATAGTTGACTCAGTGGCGCAGCATTGCAACACTCTGTTCTCGAAAATAGGTAGCGGCTTTATGACGCGTATAATTGGGATCGACCCCGGATCTAGGCGCACTGGATATGGCATTATTGATGTTCAAGGTGGCAAGCTGTCGTATGTGACGAGTGGTATTGTGCGTTTGCCAGAAGGGCCATTGCCACCTCGGCTAAAAATTATCTTCGATGGTGTTAGCCAGATTATTGAGCAGTACCAGCCGCAGCATATGGGTGTTGAAGATGTCTTTTTTGCGCGTGACCCGCGAGCCGCTCTGAAGCTCGGGCAGGCGCGAGGGGCAGCAATAGTGGCTGGTGTAAATGCTGGCCTAGAGGTTGGCGAGTATTCAGCACGGAGTGTCAAACAGGCAGTTGTCGGGACCGGCTCTGCAGACAAAATACAGGTACAAATGATGGTTGCGCAACTGTTAAGGCTGGCTGAATCGCCGTCAGAGGATGCCGCTGATGCACTTGCGGTGGCGATATGCCATTGCCATAGCATGCACTCGCAGGTGGCTTTAAATAAGTCGGGGAGTGGTCGCTATGCGCGCGGCCGGCAC
>JAPKCN010000105.1 GCA_028822945.1 Porticoccaceae bacterium
TGACAATCCGGTTATCATCAGCAAGCACTTTGAGAGCCCAGCTTATAAATTGCCAAAGGGTCCCACATCGGCGGTAAAGCCGCGTAAAAAAGCCAGACCGCCAAGAAAAATAACTAAGCCAATCAGCACGATAATATGCATTAGTAATTTCTTTTTTGCTGGTATTTTTAGAGCTAAAAAGCCGAGTACTACAAGCGGTGTACCGAGGATGCTCGGGATCAGCGAAGTCATTGACTGACTGGCGGAGAGGACGCTGATTAGCAAGCCCCAGATAACCAAAAATAGTCCATAAAGTATTGAAATTGTCTCCATATTTTTGCCGAGAACGGTAAATTCTATAGCTGTAGTATCATTTTCTTTTGGCTGCATATTTTAGCTCTCAAAGTTTCACGCTTCTAGGTTATCGAGTATCTTTACGCGGCACATGTCACGTCAGTCCAGTCAAAATTGCATTTTAAGTGCATTGTCGTAAAGCGCGCTGATCATCCGTCATGGGCGAGCTCAGCCACCCAGTATTGTGCGGCATAGCGGGGCCGTCGAGCGAATAAACGCTACTGAGTTCCACAGTATCCTTGTCACTGCGTCGCCAAATGTGAGCCTCAGGAGATTAGGTTGATCGCACTTTTGTATTTGATGTCATCGATCACCACATATATATGCCTTTGACTACTGAACTGAAAATTGGATAGCTTTTCGCCTAAAAAGCTTTGGTAATACTGCACATCGGCGAACCGCTGAAAAATTATCGCGGCCTTGATCTCGACTCGATACCCGGCATCAGAGCATTGGCTGCCAAGTTATTGCAGCTACCTACACTGGTGGCACATACAATTATCCACGGAGTGGCGGTCGAGGAAGAGCGCAAGGTGCTCTAAAACCCGGCATCAGCCGATGGGCTATTATTCGGCGATTAAAACTGCAGATACCGTTAACGCGCTGGCCTGCGCCGATAGCGTTCAACTGTTTTGGGGAAGTATTCGATACCGCAATCCGCGCACACTTTTCCAGAACTACTTTAGTCAAGGCTCAAATGCTCTCAAAAGGTTGCGCGAAGTATGGGTGCGTGTTCATGGAATGACAGTGCATTAGCGCTCGGCTATCGCACCAGCACCTTGACGGCGAGGATCAGCAGCTCCAAGTAAGCTATTGTCAGGCCCTTTTTGAATACTTTGGGTGGCGCCGAGGATACGCGGTGTGGCGTTGATGGTATGCCCCATAATGTTGAGTAGTTCCAGTGTGTCTGCAGAGATTCCGGACTCGTAGTAGAGCTTGTCGGGAAACCACTGGTGATGTACCCGCGCCACCGATGAGGCCTCGGCGACCCCCATGTCGAAGGTGAGTATATTTAAAAGGGTTTGCAGTACCACTGTGATGATGGTGCTACCACCTGGACTGCCGGTGGCGATGATGGGATGACCACCGGCGTCGAACACCAGCGTCGGCGTCATCGACGACAGCGGCCGCTTGCCGGGTTGAATTTCATTTGCGGTGCCGCCGAGTAGGTTAAAGACATTGGGGGTGTTGGGCTTCGCCGAAAAATCGTCCATTTCATTGTTCATTAAAAATCCAGCACCAGCGACTGAGATACCATTGCCAAATGAAAAATTTAAGGTTGTTGTAGTGCTTACTACATTACCCCAGCGATCCCAACTGGAAAAGTGTGTGGTCTCTGTAGATTCTCGATCAGTGGCGCTAGGAGTTATTTTTAGACTCTCGGGATTGACGGCCAGCCCCGGGTTTACTTGGTCAGACTTGCTTGCCCGATCGAGGGCAATAGACTCGCGCAGAGTCGCGGCATATCGTTTGTCGATAATTGCCTTAGTTGGCACGCCATAAAAATCCGGGTCACCAAGGTAGGCACTGCGGTCTGCGTAGGCTCGGCGCATTGCCTCTACTAACCGATGAATGTAGGCGGCGCTGTTGTGGCCGAGTGGTTTGAGATCCCACCCCTCGAGGATATTTAGCATTTGCACTAGGTGCACGCCTCCCGAGGATGGTGGTGGCATGGCGCAGACCTTATTATGATGGAAATCACCGCACACAGGCGCGCGTGTTACAACGCGGTAGTTGGTTAAGTCCTCAGCTGTAATCAGACCGCCAGTGCGCAGCATTTCAGCCGTTATTAATTCCGCTGTTTGACCCTGGTAAAAGCCATCGCGTCCGTCCTTGGCGATGCGTTGCAAGGTCGCCGCGAGATCTTGTTGTATCAATTGTTCACCTGGTAGGTAGAGTTTTCCGTCGGTTTTGTAAAAGTAGGCTTTTGACGCAGCATTGCGCGACAATCGCTCGAAGCGCGACTCCAACACCGTGGCTAGATCGAGACTGACGGCAAAGCCGTCTCCTGCCAGGGCAATAGCCGGCGCCATAACCTGTTTTAGTTTAAGTACTCCATAGTTTTGCTGGGCGTGCAACAGCCCCGCGACGGTCCCGGGTACACCCGAGGATTTCATACTGTATCTGGCCAGTTGATTGTCGACATCGCCTGCGGCATCGAGAAACATATCGCGATTAGCTGCGGCGGGCGCCATCTCACGAAAATCGAGGGCGATAGTCTTTTTCTCATCGGCTAAATAAATCAGCATAAAGCCGCCGCCCGCAAGATTGCCCGCACGTGGCAGCGTTACCGCCAGAGCAAAGCCGGTGGCAACGGCTGCATCTATGGCATTGCCGCCGCGGCTGAGGATCTCAGCACCGACTCGGCTGGCGAGAACTTCCTGTGAGACGACCATTCCTGAGGGGCTATAGACCGGATGAAATCGCGAACTGGCGTCGAGAATAGGTGGCTCGGCCGCCGCATAAACCGGAAGCGCCAGGCTCAGGGCTAGCACCGCTACAGAAATTAAAAATCGCATACTGGAATTTATTGAATTAGTGATGTGCATTGGAACCTCCGCGTTGGAGCATTATAGACTGCAGTGACTGAATAGGGCAGTGCTGCGCGGCAGTTGCAGTATCGCTTCATTATTCGAGATTGAGAGATTAAGCGTGTCGGGATTTTAGACCTGCTATCCGTTCTCTGAGATATGTTCGCGCGGTTATTGCGTAGTTCTTCAATAGACGATTTAGGGCACACAATCCGCTTTTCGTCAGCGATAAGCAGCTGGTTTTAGTGCCCAACCAATCGACTAGACCCGCGCCAACTCGGTCGCGAGAAATTTCCGCTCGGCCAGTAATAGGGCGCTGTGAGCTTGCTCCATGCTGATGCACTCGAAGTTGATCCGATTGCCGGGCGTTTGTTGCGCCAGTCGATCGAGATCGAGCGATAACACTGCGCCAATTTTTGCATAACCGCCAATAGTTTGGCGATCGCTAAGCAGAATTATTGGTTGACCATCGCTGGGTACCTGCACCGCACCGAGACAAACCCCCTCAGATAGGATATCGGTTACATGTGGTTCTATGGCGGGGCCCGTTAGCCGCGCGCCCATACGATCGCTATTTTCAGTTAGACGATAATCACCACTAAAAAACAACTGCTGCTGTTGGCGGCTAAAGGCCCAGGCTTGGTAACTGAGAATAACGCGCAGTAGCGCGGACTGCGGAGATTTAGGTGGACGCTTATCGGCGGTCAGATGCAGGCAGTACAATAGTTTTCCGGGCGCGCTGCATTGCAGTATATCCCCCGATTGTAGGGCGCTACCATCGGCGCGATGACCACCCAAATGCTCCCGCGGCACGCATGCCAAACTACCAAATGTAGGCCTACCATTAAAGCCGCCAGCGACCGCTAAATAGCCTCGCAAGCCGGTGGTGGCCATGTCTAGTTGGATGCGCTGGCCGCGAGCGACGTGCTGAGTTTGCCACGCCGCTGCAGGTATACCATCGATATATATAGGGATATCCGCGCCAGTTATCGCAATGCTGGTGTCGATCAGTGCTTCTAATACAAGTCCGCCAAACGTTATTTCTAGAACTGCACAGTGTTCGCCGTTTTGGCAAAGTCGATTGGCCCAGCGCTGCGCTTGCCGATCCATGGGGCCGCCAGTGGTCAATCCCAAGTGATGCCAGCCGTGGCGACCACTGTCCTGATACATCGACAATATACCCGATTGGATGACTTTGAACCCGTTACTCACAGTTGCCCACCAAGCGCTAAATAGCGATCGCGATCGATGGCATTAAAACGCACTCTATCGCCAACCTGAACCGGCATGCTGGGCGTCTTTTGGGGATCAAACATTGTCGTCGGGCAACGCCCAATAAGATTCCAACCACCGGGGGATGCGTATGGATAAACTGCAGTTTGGCGGTTGGCGATGGCCACTGCTCCCGCCGGCACGCGCAACCTAGGTGTTGTTTTACGCGGTGCAGCGATGCGCTCATCGACCTGACCTAGGTAGGCAAATCCGGGTGCGAAGCCGATCGCATAGACGCGGTACTCGGTTTTTTGATGCAGCCAAATAACCTGTTCTGCTGAAAGTTTGGCACGCTCGGCGAGGGTCTCTAAATCGGGGCCAGATTCTGCACTGTAATAAACCGGTAGCGTTAGCAGCCGACCGCACGGCTGTGTCAGCCCGCGCTGCGATCGCGAGAGTACCGCGTGGATCTGTGCGCGGATATAAAAGTGGTCGGTTTGCAAGTGGTCATAAATTAACAATAGCGAGGCGTAGGAGGGTACTGAATCAATCAGTAAAGTGCCGAGTTGAGCTTTTAGATCGCTGGCCACCTCGGCGATCTCAGCGCTGATAGTGGCACTCGGTGCATCGCCAAAGTACACTATTAGTGAGTTCTCGCCGGCTATGCATATCTGCGGGAAACCCGAAGGGGGATCAGACGGTGAGCTCATTGATCGATCAGGCGGCGGATGTCGGCAATCGACTCGACCCCAGCAAGATTGTCGCCGTGCACGCATAGCGAGTCTATGTGCAGCGGCATGAGGTGACCATTTTCGGTAGTGACTGAGCCGTGTTCCATCAGTTGAGTTACCTGCGCGAGCATTTTTTCGCGGTTGTGTACCGCGCCCATTTGCGCTCTGGATACTAATGCGCCGCGATCATCGTAGCAGCGGTCGGCAAAACCCTCAAACATCACCTTTAGCCCAAATGCTTTCGCTTCGCTACGATTTGTTTCATAGTCGCCGTTTGCCTGCATCATAAAAGCTAGTGGTCGGTCGGTTTCGGCTATCGCCTGCATCACGGCACTGCGGATCAGTCCGTTGACCATCATGTCGTTATAGAGGGCACCATGCGGTTTGACATACTCTACCTGAATGCCAAGGTTATTGGCCATCCCCACAAGTGCGGCGATTTGGTACTGCAAAATGGCAATTAAATCTGCCGCCGGCAGCGTCATCGAGCGTCGTCCAAAACCACCTAAGTCTGGGTAGCTTGGGTGCGCACCAACCGCAACATTGTGGTTTTTTGCGGCTTGCAGGGTATGTTTCATTACCATTGGGTCGCCGGCATGAAAGCCGCAGGCAATGTTAGCTTGATCAATAAATGGCATCACCTGCTCGTCGACGCCCATACGCCAGGCGCCAAAGCTCTCGCCGAGATCGCAGTTTAAAAGTAATTGCATACTGGACTTCATGTCGGGCCACCGGGCTGATGTTAGCTGTCATGACTAGCATACCTTTTGCGCTCTGGGTAATACAGAGTCACGGGGTTTGCCTCCGCGATTATCTCGATAATGGGTCGTGTTATGAAGTAGTCAAAAACTAGACTTCCTCGGTGTATTTGAGCACTAGTGAGGCGCAAAGCTCGACATCTCTCTGCGTCGTAGCAGGTAACTGATCAGTGCAGTTGTTTAGAGATGGCGGTCTGGGATAGGTCAAGACTGTCTAATGGATTACCAGCAACATCGATATCTTGTAAATCTGCGGCGCCTGAAAGATCGAGTTCGCGGAGCAGGTTGTTCGAACAGGAAAGTTCTTTGAGATTTGCTGTCGGGGATATGTCGAGCGCAACAAGGCGGTTATTATGGCAGTACAGTGAACACAACTCAGGGGTGTTTGATAGATCCAGAGTTGTTAGGCGGTTATGGCTGCAGGCGAGTTCTTGCAGTTTAAACAGATCCGACAAATCCAGTTTGGCGAGTTGATTTTCGTGGCAGTAGAGCGAGTTTAGCTCTGGTTTGTTGGTTAAATTTAGCGTTTTTATGCGGTTGTTGTTGCAGGCTAAATGGCGTAGCAGCGGCATATTAGACAGGTTTAACTGGCTGATAAGATTGTTACTACAAGCCAATTGACGTATGTTTTTTTTATTGTGCAGATTAATTTCACTGAGTTTATTTTCGTGGCATAGAAGTGTGTGAAGTAGGGGTTTGTTACTTAGATCGATCGCCTGCAACTGATTTTCGCTGCACAACAGGCCCTCTAATTTAGGCTTGTTGGCGAGATCGAGTGAACTCAACTGATTATTACTACACGAGAGGTTTTCGAGGGTTAGCGCACTAACTATATTTAAATTGGTTAGCTGATTTTGGTCGCAGGCGATATTCAGCATAAATCGATTGTGGCTTAAGTCTAACTCGGTCAGTTGATTATCTTTGCAAAATAGATACTCCAGATACTCTAAATTGGCCAGATCTAATTGGTCGATGCGATTGTTGTCGCAACCGATCATAAACAAATGCGGAGTATGCGACAGATCGAGTTGACTGAGCTGGTTATCTGGGCACCAGAGTTTATGCAACTTGGGTGTATGTGATAAATCTAACTCGCTGAGTTGATTACTACCGCAATAGAGTATTTCCAACTTGGGATAGGGCGACAAATCAAGTTCTGACAGACCTTTGTCGTCTAGGTGCAGTTCAGTGATGTCTGCTTCGTCCAATGATGGTTGTTTTGCCGTCATAGTAAATCGATTTAATCTCGATGTTGTGGTTTACCCGGAGGTATCCGTTTCACGTTTGGCCTGATCGCCATCTTAATATGGGACAGATTTTCTGTTCTAGTGTATCGTGCGCCAATATGTGTTTCCTATAAAGCGTTTCCAAGTATCTATT
>JAPKCN010000288.1 GCA_028822945.1 Porticoccaceae bacterium
ATGGATAATTTTTACGAGAGCCTGCCCATTGAGCGTAAAATGCGCGTTCACTTCCATCGTTTTATGCGGCGGGTTCACCAAGATTTGACGTTATTAGATGGTCAGGTTAATCCGCTGCAAAAGGTGGCCGATAAAATAGCCGATGAAACCTGCATTATTTGCTTCGATGAATTCTTTGTCAGTGATATTGGCGATGCGATGATACTGGGTATGCTTCTAGAGGAGCTTTTTGCTCGGGGCGTCTGCCTCGTCGCGACTTCTAATATTATCCCCAATGACCTCTATCTCAGTGGTTTGCAGCGCCAACGGTTTTTGCCTGCCATTGCTTTGCTCAACAAGCACTGTGAGGTCATGAATGTCGATGGTGGTACGGATCACCGATTGCGGGCCTTGGAGCAGGCCGACCTGTATCATTGGCCGCTTGATGAGGTTGCCAAGCAAGCGATTAGTAATACTTTTGAACGGTTGGTCCCTGTCGGGGGTGAAATTAAGTCAGCGGTCGATCTAGATGTGGAGGGGCGAGCTATACCTGTGATCAAAGTGGGGGAGGATATTGTGTGGTTCGATTTCTCTGCGATCTGTGAAGGCCCGCGAAGCCAAAATGATTATATTGACATAGCTCGCGAGTTTCACGGGGTGATGATCAGTAATATTCCCTCGCTAGGAGTTATTAATGAGGATGCGGCGAGGCGATTCATTAATCTGGTCGATGAGTTCTATGACCGCAATGTAAAACTTGCGATTACAGCTTCGGAACCCCTAGAAACGCTGTATTCTGGAGGCCGTTTGGTATTTGAGTTTAAGCGCACGGAAAGTCGAATACTGGAGATGCAGAGCCATGAATATCTGGCCCGTCCCCATCGACCGTAAAAAAGTTACGCTTTACTGCACACAGCCCTTGCGTAACGACGCCATCGTAATTACAATTCGCACCCTTTTTTGGGATCCCCCAAAGCACGGCAGGATAAGATGAAAACATACAGCGCAAAAGCAGAAACAGTACAACGTGATTGGTTTGTAGTAGACGCCGAGGGTAAAACCTTAGGTCGTTTGGCGACTGAGGTAGCTTCACGGCTACGCGGTAAGCACAAACCAGAATACACGCCCCATGTCGATACAGGTGATTACATTGTCATCGTTAACGCCGAGAAAATTGGTGTGACGGGCAAGAAAGCCAAAGACAAAATTTATTATTCCCACACCGGTTATCCCGGTGGCATTAAAGACATCACTTTTGAAAAGTTGATTGATAAAGCACCAGAGCGTGTTCTTCAGTCGGCGGTTAAAGGAATGTTGCCACGCGGTCCGCTCGGGCGGGAAATGTTTAGAAAGCTCAAGGTTTATGCTGGTATGGATCATCCCCATGCCGCGCAGCAGCCTCAGACCCTCGACCTGTAACGGAAAATACCATGGCAGATACTCAATTTTATGGCACTGGACGTCGCAAGACATCAGCTGCTCGCGTTTTCATGAAGTCTGGAAACGGCAAGATTACTATTAATAACCGCGCTATTGAGGTTTACTTCGGTAGAGAAGTAGCGCGAATGATTGTTCGTCAACCGTTCGAAATAGTCGACATGGTTGAAAAGTTTGACCTCCATATTACCGTCGCAGGCGGTGGTAACTTCGGTCAGGCAGGTGCAATCCGACATGGTATCTCTCGTGCGCTGTTAAGTTATGATGAAAATTTGCGTCCAGTACTGCGAAAAGCAGGCTTTTTGACTCGTGATGCACGTCAGGTTGAGCGCAAGAAGGTTGGCCTGCATAAAGCTCGTAAGCGCCCGCAG
>JAPKCN010000289.1 GCA_028822945.1 Porticoccaceae bacterium
CGTTGCAAGCCATCTTAGCAATGCCGAGACGAGCGGTATCGAATTTGCTGAAGCGAATACCAAAGGTCTGGTTGTCGGTCGAACGTTTAGCGTATCTGAATCGACGATATACGGCATCTCGCTGTCGGTTGGCACACAGGAATTAGATATCGCCAACACCCAACTTGAGTCTGACCACTGGGGTTTGAGTGTAATGTTGTCGATGCGCCGAGAAAATCTGTTTTTCGAATCCCAAATCGGTATTGCTATGCTCAGCTATGATGACCTCAGTCGCGCCGTCAAACTAGGCGCTAAACAGGTCATAGCCGTGGGTAATACCGATGGCTATAGCATTAATGTGGACGTCCTGACTGGCTTTGATATCTGGCAATCGGACAACTGGCATATCGGTCCCGCCGTCGGGGTGCAATTGGCGCGCGCACTAGTTCGGGGCTATCGCGAGACTGGCGGCGAGATCGCTAACTATGCGTGGAGCTCGCAACGCCGAGAGCGGCAAATTTTCCGCGCAGGTTTGGTTAGCAAGGGTGATATTAAGGGTGATTTATCGGTATTTGCAGAGTTATTTGCCGGCAAAGATTTTGCTGGCGAGGAGTTTTCAATCGGTGTAAATAATACTAACTCGGCGTTTGGTGAGTACCAGATGCCAGCCTTGGTGATGGCCGACCAGATAGAAATCAGCCTCAAGCTCGGCGCGTCGATGAGCTTAGGTAATGCCGGCAAACTGGATATAAATTATACCTATAGTGATCGGGGCGATGGCACACAGTATTTCGGCATTGGCTATTCTATGGCGCTTTAAGCTCTGCTGAACTCGGGGTTGAAGTGACAAAAGGGCGACCGAGCGATCGGAGTTTAACTCGAATCACTAATCTGCTAGCATGCCGCGATTAATTATATTGGTGTATTGTGAAGATGAAAATCGTCGGCCAATGCGCCAACACCTTAGTGTTTGATTACTTATGAATAGAGTTTCAGGACGCTGGAAACTAGGTCTTTTGTTGGCCCTTTCTACCGCGACCATGTGGGGTATATTGCCGGTTGCTCTAAAGGGGGTGATGACCACCCTCGACCCACTTACAGTGACATTTTTTCGGTTTGCTTTAGCGGCTATACTACTCGCGCCATACTTGTTGGCAACCGGTCGTCTGAGTGGTTTTACACAGCTGCTGTCACCTTCGTTGTGTGCCCAGCTGCTGTTGGCGGGGTTACTGTTAGCGTGTAATTATGGGCTTTACATTATCGGCCTGGATAAGACTACGTCCGAGGCTGCGCAAGTAATGATCCAGATTGCGCCGATGCTGCTATTGGTGGCCGGGATATGGTTATTTAAGGAGTCTTTCTCGCGCTTGCAGTGGGTAGGTTTTTTCAGCTTTGTGTGCGGACTTGTGCTATTTTTTAGCCACCGTATTGGTGACTTGTTTGTCGCATTTAACGATTATGGCATGGGTATGTTGCTGGTGATTGTGGCTGCTGTCTGCTGGACCGGTTATGCGATTATACAAAAATTTTTATTGCGCCAGTTTAGCTCGCAGCAGACCATGCTGATTTTTTACATCATTGGCGCATTGGTTTTTCTACTATTTAGCGACTTTGAACCGGTCTCGCAACTCAGCCAATGGCAGTGGTTACTGTTGGCTTTTTGTGGCTTCAATACACTTATTGCCTACGGTTGTTTTGCCGAGGCCCTGGTGCACTTAGAGGCCTCGCGGGTGAGTGCTGTGATCGCCCTGACGCCACTTTTAACAGTGGTCATTGTGCAGCTGATACCGATTGGAGG